>JBFYOR010000294.1:0-6861 GCA_041303695.1 Mycobacterium sp.
TTGCATACCGTCGCCGGAATCCCCGGCGAACCTGATGACGACCTTTTCGAGTTTCCTCTTGTCCCGCGCAGCCACGTTGCCGTTCGGACCCACGTCGGAGCCTTTCGATTGGATGACGGCGGAGTTTCTGCGACTCGCGGTACCGATTATTGCATTTTCTCAGGCAAGCGAAGCCCGCCCCCGAACTCCGACACGCCGCCCGATCGGACTCATCGCCGCAGGCCAACGACACGCGACCGGTCTCCGCTCGGCGCAAGTGTGTCGTTGGTCACTGTCAGCCGTCAGCGAATATTAAGAATCTCGCACCCCTGCGGGGGACCGCCGCGGGAGACCATGGACGGGTGTCTCCAGACGTGCCTGCACCTGGCTTCCCCGAACCGCATTGGGGCCGGGAGGCCATGTCGCCGCGGTTCGCCCCCGCCTATGCCTTCGCCGCCACCCGGTTGGGCTCGCGTGTCATCCGGTTGCTGGTGCCGTTGGACCGGCGGCTGCTGAAGCTCACCAAGGGCAAGTACCCGCTGTTCGGCCCGACCACCCTGCCCACGCTGTTACTGACGACGACCGGGCGCAAGTCCGGTCAGCCGCGCGCCACGGCGCTGAACTATCTGCCCGCCGGCGATCGGTTACTCATTCTCGGCAGCAATTTCGGCCAGAAACAGCACCCCGCGTGGACGTCGAATCTGCTGGCCCACCCGGAGGCCACTATCGCGATCGGTGGGACCGAGGTCCCGGTGCGGGCCACCCTGCTCAAGGGCCCGGACCGAGACGACGGGTTGAGCCGGTTCCTGGCCTACCCGATGTACCGGTCATATCTGCGCCGGACCGACCGCGACTTGCGGCTGTTCGCACTGGCGCGCGACTGACCTCAGAGGATGAAAAGCATCTCCTGATAGGTCGGAAGCGGCCAAAGATCATCGGCCACAATGGCTTCCAGCGCATCAGCGGCTGCCCGGACGGCGTCCATGGCGGGCAGTAGTTCGTCGCGGGCGTGCAGCGCCTCGGCGAAGCTGCCCTCGACGTGGGTTGCCAGCGCGGCCTTGAGCCCGGCGATCGCGGCCGTGAGGTCGACGATCGGCGCCGAAACCTGGGCCAGCAGCGACGTCTCGGCGGTGAAGCCGGCCGCCTTCATGGTGGCCACGTTCTGCGCCAGCTCAGTCTGATAGCGGATCGCCGCCGGCAGGATGACCGTCGAGCCGATCTCGCAGGCCAGCTTGGCTTCCACCGCGATGGTCATGGCGTACTGCTCCAGTCGCACCTCGTAGCGACTGTGCAACTCACGCTCGTTGAACACCCCGTAGCGCTCGAACAACTCGACGGATTCGCCGGTGATCAGCTCCGGGATGGCGTCGAGGGTGGTCTTGAGGTTGGGCAGACCCCGTTCGGCGGCCTCGATCTGCCAGTTCTCCGAATAGCCGTCACCGTTGAACACCACGGCGCCGTGTTCGGTGATGATGTCGGTGAGCAAGGTCTGCACCGCCGAGTCGAAGTCGACGCCGGAGTCGACTGCCTTCTCCAGGACGGTGGCCATATGGTCGAGCGAATCGGCCATGATCGTGTTCAGGACGATCATCGGCACGTTGATGGTCTGACCCGAGCCCGGCGCACGGAACTCGAATCGGTTGCCGGTGAAGGCAAAGGGGCTGGTGCGGTTGCGGTCACCCGGGTCGGTCGGCAGGTGCGGCAGGGTGTCGACCCCGATGATCATGGTGCCCTTGCCCTTTGACGAGGTGGCCGCACCCTTGGCGATCTGCTCGAAGACGTCGGCGAGCTGCTCACCGAGGAAAATCGAGATGATCGCCGGCGGTGCCTCGTTGGCACCGAGGCGGTGATCGTTGGTGGCCGAGGCCACCGACACCCGCAGCAGACCGGAGAACTTGTGCACCGCCCGGATGACCGCGGCACAGAAGACCAGGAACTGCGCGTTCTCGTGCGGTGTGTCACCGGGCACCAGCAGACTGCCGAACTGGGCGTTGCCCATCGAGAAGTTCACATGCTTGCCGGATCCGTTGACACCGGCGAACGGCTTCTCGTGGAACAGGCATTCCATGCCGTGCTTCTTGGCGATGGTCTTGAACACGGTCATCAACAGCTGCTGGTGATCGGCGGCGATATTGGCACGTTCGAACATCGGCGCGATCTCGAACTGACCGGGAGCGACCTCGTTGTGCCGGGTCTTGGCCGGGATGCCGAGCTTGAACAGCTCGCGCTCGGTATCCATCATGAACCCGAGCACCCGCTCGGGGATGGACCCGAAGTAGTGGTCGTCGAACTCCTGGCCCTTGGGCGGCTTGGAACCGAACAACGTCCGTCCGGCATTGATCAGGTCCGGCCGGGCCAGGAAGAAGTGCCGATCGATCAGGAAGTACTCCTGCTCGGGGCCGCAGAACGAGACCACGCGGTCGAAGCCGGTGTGACCGAACAGGGTCAGGATGCGTTCCGCCTGGGTGCCCATCGCCTGCTGGCTGCGCAGCAGTGGCGTCTTGTAGTCCAGCGCCTCACCGGTCATCGACACGAAGACCGTCGGGATGCACAGGGTGTTGCCGTTCGGGTTCTCCAGGATGTAGGCCGGGCTGGTGACGTCCCACCCGGTGTATCCGCGGGCCTCGAAGGTGCTGCGTAGCCCGCCGGAGGGGAAGCTTGAGGCATCCGGCTCGCCCTGGATGAGCGTCTTACCGGCGAACTCGGCCAGCGTCTGGCCGTCGGAGACCGGTTCGAGGAAGCTGTCGTGCTTCTCGGCGGTCAGGCCCGTCATCGGGTAGAACACGTGCGCGTAGTGGGTCGCGCCCCGCGACAGCGCCCAATCCTTCATCACCGAGGCGACCGAATCGGCAACGGCCGAATCCAGTTTGGCGCCCTTCTCGATGGTGGCGACGACGGATTTGTACACCGACTTCGGCAATCGCAACCGCATCTCGGCCAGCGTGAAGACATTGGAGCCGAAGATCTCCCCGGGCGCTTCAGCCGGATCGAAGCTGATCGCCGGCGGCACGTAGGCCTCGACGTTGTTGATCGCCTGCAGACGGACCGCGTTCCCGCTCAAGTGAGTTCCTTTCGACCTAACGTGACGCCCCCCGTGGCGCGGCGGGCAGGTATTGCCCTCAAGCTAGGAAGACTCGATGGCGATCGTGTTACGTCGGCGTCAAGGATGGAATGCGCTCCTGGGCCCATCGGTGACATCGATCACTGGCAGGATTGGGCGATGCGCGCTGCCGGAGACGCCCACGGCGGATACGACGAACACGCGGTGACGGTCGGATCCCCGCAGACGTCCGCCGCCGGCCTGCCGGCCGTGCTGGTGGCGCTGCGCCGCAGCCTCGCCCAGATGGGCGTCGTCCGCACCGCGGCGACCCTGCGGCAGGTCAACCAGCGCGACGGATTCGACTGTCCGGGATGCGCGTGGCCGGAGCAGGCCGGCGGGCGTCGGCCGGCCGAGTTCTGCGAGAACGGTGCCAAAGCGGTGGCCGAGGAGGCCACCCGCCGGGTCGTGGACCCCGAGTTCTTCGCCCGGCACCCGGTGGCCGATCTGACGGCCCGCCCGGAGTACTGGCTGTCCCAGCAGGGCCGGCTGACCCACCCGATGGTGTTGCGCCCCGGCGATACGCATTACCGGCCGATCGACTGGGACGATGCCTACGACGTGATCGCCGATCACCTCACCGCCCTGTCCAGCCCGGACGAGGCGGTGTTCTACACCTCGGGGCGCACCAGCAACGAGGCCGCATTCCTGTACCAGCTGCTGGTCCGCAGCTTCGGCACCAATAACCTGCCGGACTGTTCCAACATGTGTCACGAATCCTCGGGCACCGCGTTGACCGATGCGATCGGGGTCGGCAAGGGATCGGTGACCGTCGCCGATATCGCACACGCCGATCTGATCGTGATCGCCGGACAGAACCCGGGCACAAATCACCCCCGGATGCTCTCGGTGCTGGCCGAGGCCAAGGCCAACGGAGCGCGGATCATCGCGGTCAATCCGCTGCCGGAGGCCGGTCTGATCACGTTCAAGGATCCGCAGACGGTACGCGGTGTGTTGCGCGGCGGCGTGGCACTGGCCGACGAGTTCGTCCAGATCCGGCTCGGCGGCGATATGGCACTGTTCCGCGGGCTGGCCAAGCTGCTTCTCGAGTCCGACGATCGGGCACCCGGCAGCGTCGTGGACCGCGACTTCGTCGCCGCCCACTGCCACGGGTTCGACGAGTACGCCGCCGCGGCGCGCGCCGTAGAGGTGCAGACCGTACTGGCGGCCACCGGAATCACCGGGTCGCAGCTGGACCGCGTTGCGGAGATGATGGCCCGATCCCGGCGCACGGTCGTGTGCTGGGCGATGGGCCTGACCCAGCACACCCACGCGGTGGCCACCATCGCCGAGATCACCAACGTGCTGCTGCTGCGCGGGATGATCGGCAAGCCGGGGGCCGGGGTGTGCCCGGTGCGCGGGCATTCCAACGTTCAGGGTGATCGCACCATGGGCATCTGGGAGAAGGTTCCGGACGCCTTCCTCGACGCCCTGGACAACCGTTTCGGGATCAGCGCCCCGCGCAGGCACGGCTTGGACACCGTCAACGCGATCCGCGCGATGCGGGACGGCCGGGCGTCGGTGTTCGTCGCCATGGGCGGCAACTTCGCCTCCGCCACCCCCGACACCGCGGTGACCGAGGCCGCGCTGCGCAGTTGCGCGCTGACCGTTCAGGTGTCCACCAAACTCAACCGCAGTCATCTGGTCGGAGGCCGGACCGCACTGATCCTGCCCACCCTGGGCCGCACCGACCGCGACATCGTCGATGGCCGCAAACAGGTCGTCTCCGTGGAGGACTCCATGTCGATGGTGCACCTGTCCCGCGGGAACCTGCCGCCACCCGACGCCGGTGTGCGCAGCGAGGTCGCGATCATCTGCGCGCTGGCCCGCCGGGTGCTCGGGCCCGCCCACCCGGTGAACTGGGAAAGCTTCGCCGCCGACTACGACCGGATCCGCGACGAGATCGCCGCGGTGGTTCCCGGTTGCGCCGACTACAACCGGCGGGTCCGCGCACCTGACGGCTTCGCCCTGCCGCACCCTCCGCGGGACTCCCGCGAGTTCCCCACCGCCACCGGACGGGCCAACTTCGCCACCAACCCGTTGCAGTGGGTGCCCGTGCCCCCCGGGCGCCTGGTGTTGCAGACACTGCGCAGCCACGATCAGTTCAACACCACCATCTACGGTCTGGACGACCGCTACCGTGGCGTCAGCGGGGGCCGGCGCGTCGTGTTCGTCAACCCCGCCGATATCGCGGCATTCGGACTCACCGCCGGTGACCGCGTCGACCTGATCTCCGAGTTCGGCGCGGATCGCCGGGAACGACGGGCCAGGGACTTCCTGGTCGTGGCCTATCCCACCCCGGTCGGTAATGCCGCGGCCTACTACCCGGAGACCAATCCGCTGGTGCCGTTGGATCACGTCGCCGACAGATCGAACACCCCGGTGTCGAAGGCCATCGTCATTCGCCTGGAGAAGGGCTGAGCACGTGGGCAGGGTGACGTCGCGGCGGCGGGTGACTCACCGCACCGCTGATACCGTCTCCGAACGGGCCGACACCCTGGTGGTGGAAGAACCTCTCGAGATCAGGGTCAATGGGTCGCCGGTGGCCGTGACGATGCGCACACCGGGCTCGGATGTCGAACTGGCACAAGGTTTTCTGCTGACCGAGGGCGTCATCTCCGAGCGCGACGACGTGGCGACGGTCAGGTACTGCCGGGGCGAGGACGACGGGGTCAACAGCTACAACGTGCTCGACGTGACACTGCGGCCGGGCCTGCAGGTGCCCGACAGCGCGGTCCGCAACTTCTACACCACGTCATCGTGCGGGATCTGCGGCAAGGCCTCCCTGGAGGCGGTCCGACTGGCCAGCCGGCACTCCCCCGGAGACGACCCGTCCACCGTTGCGGCGGCGACGCTGAGCGCGATGCCGGACCGGCTGCGTTCGGCGCAAAAGGTCTTCGCCGCCACCGGGGGTCTGCACGGCGCCGCGCTGTTCGACCGCGACGGCGCCGTTCTCGTCGTCCGCGAGGACGTGGGCCGGCACAACGCCGTCGACAAGGTCATCGGCTGGGGACTGGAGAACGAACGCATCCCGCTGTCCGGTTCGGTACTGCTGGTCAGCGGGCGGGCCTCGTTCGAGCTGACCCAGAAGGCGGTGATGGCCGGAATCCCGATTCTGGCCGCCGTCTCGGCACCCTCATCGCTGGCCGTCGATCTCGCCGCTGAATCCGGCCTGACGTTGGTCGCCTTCCTGCGCGGCGACTCGATGAACGTCTACAGCCGCCCGGACCGGGTGAGCTGACCTACGCGCTCTTGTCCCGCCGCTCGGTACGGGACGGCTTGCGCGGCACGATCGTCGGCAACACGTTGTCCTGCACGGTCTCCTTGGTGACGACGACCTTGGCGACGTCATCGCGGCTGGGGATGTCGTACATCACCGGCAGCAGCACTTCCTCCATGATGGCGCGCAACCCGCGGGCCCCGGTGCCGCGGTGGATGGCCTGGTCCGCGATGGCGTCGAGGGCGTCCTCCTCGAACTCCAGTTCCACACCGTCCATTTCGAACAGCCGGGTGTACTGCTTGACCAGGGCGTTCTTCGGCGCGGACAGGATCTGGACCAGGGATTCCTTGTCGAGATTGGTCACCGATGCGACCACCGGCAACCGGCCGATGAACTCCGGGATCAACCCGAACTTGATCAGGTCCTCGGGCATGACCTCGGAGAAGTGGTCCTGGGTGTCGATCTCGGCCTTGGACTTCACCTCGGCGCCGAAGCCCAGGCCGCGCTTGCCGATCCGGTCGGAGACGATCTTCTCCAGGCCGGCGAAGGCACCCGCCACGATGAA
>JBFYOR010000295.1:0-5369 GCA_041303695.1 Mycobacterium sp.
GTCCAGCTATAACCGTTGCCCCAGAAGATGCCGGCATTGGGATTGTCGGCCGTGCCATTGCCGAACAGCCGGATACCGCCGATCCCGACCGCGGACGCGGCCTGCGCCGCTGCAGGGCCGGGATTCGCGGTGATCGCCGGGGTGCTCGTCACCGAGGTTCCGGATGCCGCCGCGGGGGGCACCGCGTTCTTGCGCGAACCGATCTCGCCGCGTGCGGCGGCCAGTGCCGCCCACTCGATCGGAGCGGTGACGGGGTTGCTCGAGCCGTCGCCGGCCCCGGACGACGATGCCGGCGATGCCGCGGTCACGACGGCCGGCGCCGCGGTGATGACCGGTTCGCTCGGGACATCGTCGACCGGTGCGGCGGCCGGAGCGTCGACCACCGGCACGTCGACCACCGGCACAGGGGCCGAGGCGCGCACTGCGGCCCGGGACGCGGCGGCAGGCGCCGGCGCCGAATCAGGACGAGAAACCGAACCCGCTCCGCGAACGGGCCGCGAGGCGGCGACCCGCGACCGCGACGGACCCGCCGTCGCGGCCTTCGACGAGCGCGCCGGCCCGGCTTCGGAGGACGAATCCGAGCCGGTCGAGCCCGCGGACCCCGTGGTGTCGGCGAACGCAGTCGGCATCGAAGCGATGCCCGCACCGACGCCTAACGCGAAGGCCAGTGCGCCGACCCTGCCCACGTAGCGTGCGTACCCGGAGGGTGCAGGTTTCGCGTCATCTGCCCGCATGGAACGGAACCCGACAACCCGGGCGGAATCTGCACAATCCATCGCTGAATCCCTCACGCATCGTTCGCGGGGGACTGCTCCCCCCGCGCACTGCGGGGAATTATGCGGGCACGGATGTGAGCTGTCTCACCTTTTCCGGAAATGGACCGGAAGTGTTTCCCGGCTCAAGTTGATCGTGTGCCGCAGATTGCTATCCCGACGTCAGAAGTCCCAGTCCTCGTCCTCGGTGACGACGGCCTTGCCGATCACATACGAGCTGCCCGACCCGGAGAAGAAGTCGTGGTTCTCATCGGCGTTGGGCGACAACGCGGACAGGATCGCCGGGTTGACGTCGGTCTCGTCGCGCGGGAACAGCGCTTCGTAGCCGAGATTCATCAGGGCCTTGTTGGCGTTGTAGCGCAGGAACTTCTTGACGTCCTCGGTGAGCCCGACGCCGTCATAGAGGTCCTGGGCGTACTCGGTCTCATTGTCGTAGAGCTCGAAGAGCAACTCGTAGGTGTAGTCCTTCAGCTCCGCGCGGCGGGCGTCGTCCTCAAGCGCCAGGGCCCGCTGGTACTTATAGCCGATGTAGTAGCCGTGCACGGCCTCGTCGCGGATGATCAGCCGGATCATGTCGGCGGTGTTGGTCAGCTTGGCCCGGCTCGACCAGTACATCGGCAGGTAGAAGCCGGAGTAGAACAGGAAGCTCTCCAGCAGGGTGGAGGCCACCTTGCGCTTGAGCGGGTCGTCGCCACGGTAGTAGTCCATGACGATGTGGGCCTTGCGCTGAAGGTTCGGGTTCTCCTCCGACCAGCGGAAGACGTCGTCGATATCACTGCTGGAGCACAGCGTGGAGAAGATCGAGCTGTAACTCTTGGCGTGCACGGACTCCATGAACGCGATATTGGTCAGCACCGCCTGCTCATGCGGAGTGACGGCGTCGGGGATCAGGCTGACCGCACCGACGGTGCCCTGGATGGTGTCGAGCAGGGTGAGACCGGTGAACACCCGCATGGTGAGCTGCTTCTCGGAATCGGTCAGCGTGTTCCACGACGGGATGTCGTTGGACACCGGAACCTTCTCGGGCAGCCAGAAGTTGCCGGTCAACCGGTCCCAGACCTCGGCGTCCTTCTCGTCGGTCACCCGGTTCCAGTTGATCGCCGACGCACGGTCGATCAGCTTGATTCCTTCGCTCACCGCAAACCCCACTTCACTTGCCCGCAAACCCACAGGTCGTTGGAGATTTCCGCCGACACCGAAACACTACCCCTGGGGTCGGACAAGCAGAGTCAACACAACCGGTTGTGTTGAGCGTGTCGCGGCTCTCAGGCCACCGGGGCGTTGCGGGGGGTGGCGCTGCGCACCGGAAGGTCCGGGTCGAGGTCGATCCCGAGCAGGTCGACGGTGCCCTGGATGGTGCCGAGCATGATCGTGGTCAGGTGCACCACGAACTCCTCGGACGGCATCCGCCGCGGGCTGTCCGGGTCGCTGCCGAGCCACCAGTCGGTGGCCGCCGAGGCGGAACCGAAGGTTGCCGCCGCGGCCAGCTCCAGGGCGGCCGGGTCCAGATCGGTCCCGCGGATTTCGTTGTTGAACATCTGGGCCATCGCCATGGTGATCTCGCGGCCTTCGTTGACTCCGCGGGTTGTCGACTCAGCGGGTTCCGGGAAACGTCCCCGCAGGATGAACCGCAGGACGTTGGGGTGCTCGTCGACCAGGCTCACGTACTCGGCCACACTCCGGCGGATCACTTCACGGGTGGAGTCGACGGCGAAGTCGATGTTGGGGAAGATCGCCGCGATCAGCATGTCCCGCAAGCGCCTGCCGATGGCACCGAACAGGTCGGCCTTGTCGTTGAAGTGCCGGTAGATCTTCGGTTTGGCGGTACCGGCCTCGGCGGCGATCTCCTGCAGGCTCACCTCGGGGCCGCGACGATCGATCGCCCGGAAGGCGGCGTCGACGATTTCGGTGCGAACCTTCTGGCGGTGCTCGCGCCAGCGCTCGCTGCGCGCGTCGACCTTGCCCACACCGGAACCCGGCAGCGGTACGGGGATCTTGCGCACCTTCAGCACTGTACTGGCCGGTCCGGACGTGCAGTTATGGAACGGCCCCGGCTAGCATCGGCAGTGAAACCGTTAACGACGAGACAAAGCCGGAGACTGTGACCGAGCGATTCGACCTGGTGATTGCGGGGGGCGGGCCTTCGGGCTCGGCAGCCGCCTGGCAAGCCGCGCAAACCGGCGCCAAAGTGGTGGTCCTGGACAAGGCGGTATTCCCCCGCGACAAACCCTGCGGTGACGGCCTCACCGCCCGGGCCGTGAGCTACCTGCAGAAGATGGGCCTGGCCGACGAGGTCGCCACCTTCCACCGGGTCAACCGGGTCACGGTGTTCAGCCCGTCGCGGTGGGAACTGTCGTTCCCGAAGCGTCCCGGCATGCCCGACCACGGCGCCACCGTCAGCCGCACCGAACTGGACACCATGCTGCTCAAGCACGCAGAGTCGGCCGGCGCGGTGATCCGGCAGGGTGCCGATGTCACCGGACCGGTGATCGACGAGCGTGGACGGGTTACCGGCGTCACCCTCAAGAGCGGCGAACAGGTTCTCGGCGACGCGGTCATCGCCGCCGACGGCGCCTACTCCCCCATCAAGCGGGCGCTGAAAATGGACTCCGAGTACAACGGGTACTCCGCGATCGCGATCCGCGCCGAGATGGACGCCAAGCGGCCCGATTCCGACAGCATGGACATTTACCTCAAGCTGCAGTTCCAGGGCGATCAACTGCCCGGCTACGGCTGGGTGTTCCCGATGGGCGGCGGCCGGTTCAACATCGGCTTGGGCTATATCAACAGCTACAAGAACTGGCAGTCCATCAACGCAACCCAGTTCCTGGGCGAGTTCATGGACACCCTGCCGAGAGACTGGGAACTGCCGCCCATCTCCGAACTCAAGAAGAACAAGAGCGTCCGGGCCTGGCGACTGCCGATGGGCTTCACCGCCTGGCCGCCGTGGCGGCCCGGTGTGCTGTTCACCGGCGATTCGCTGGGTGCGGGCAAGCCGGCGTCCGGCGCCGGAATCTCCAAGGCGCTGGAGTCGGGCCTGGCGGCCGGCGAGTGCGCGATGGCTGCACTGGAGAACGGTGGACCCGACGATTTCACCAATTACGCCCAGCGGATGGAGGCGGCGTGGGGTACCGAGTACCGGCGGGGCCGGTACTTCCACAAGCTGCTCGGCTACCCGAAGGTGGCCAACGCGGGCCTCAGGTTGATCGACAACGCCCGTTTCCGCGATGCCCTGTTGAAGTCGATGTACAAGCAGGCCTCCGGCCCGCTGCACAAGGTGATGTGACCTCGCCCCAGGGCAACGCACTGGCCGGGTTCGCGCTGACACCGCCGGCGTTGCGCCGTCCGGTGCTCTTCGATCAGTACTGGTCCGATCTGACCTTCGTGCACTGGCCGGTACAGCCGGATACCGTCGCTCATCTCTACCCACCGGGAACCCGCCCGGATGTGTTCGCCGACGGCAAGACCTACGTCGCGCTGGTGCCGTTCGTGATGAGCGGCATCCGACTTGGGTCCTCCCCGCCGGTGCCTTACTTCGGCTCATTCCTGGAGACCAACATCCGGCTCTACTCGGTCGACGACGCGGGCCGGCACGGGGTGCTGTTCCGATCGCTGGAGAGCAGCCGGCTAGCGGTGGTGCCGCTGACCCGCGCCGGCCTCGGTCTGCCCTATACCTGGGCGCGAATGCGGTTGACCCGCAACGGTTCCACGATCAGCTACTCCAGTGTGCGGCGATGGCCCCGGCCGGGGTTACGCAGCCGGCTGACGGTCACCGTCGGCGAGGCGATCGCGCCCAGTCCGCTGGAGGTGTGGCTGACCGCCCGCTGGGGCGCACACACGCGCAAAGCGGGGCGCACCTGGTGGGTGCCCAACGAACACGCCCCGTGGCCATTGCAGTCCGCCGATATCGTCGACCTCGACGACGATCTGCTGCCCGCCAGCGGCGTCGTCCCCTGCGGTGACCCCATCCGTGCGCTGTACTCCCCCGGCGTGCGGACCCGATTCGGCCGGCCGACCGCTATCGGCTGACGCCCTCTTGGGCACCCGCCGAGCCGTCCGCCGGTCATCAGGATCGACCACGCCCACCTCGGCCCGGCTTGCGGGCACCCTTCCCCGCGGCGGCGCGGGCGGCCTGCTTGGCGAAAGCCTTCTCCCGTGCGGTGCGCTTGGGCGCCGCCTGAGTCTGCCCGCGTGACGAGCCCGGTTTGCGGCCCCGCACGATTCCGACGAACTCCTCGATCAGCGGCGACTGTTGCCCTTCCCGGAAGGCAAGCGCAACAGCACATACCGGAGCATCGGCGATCGGACGATACGTGAGGTCCCCGCGGTGATACAGCCGAGCAAGCGATTGCGGCACGATGAGCGCACCCGACCCCGCTGCGACGAGTTCGACTGCGGCGCTGGTTGTTTCGGGTCGGTGTTCGATCACGACGCCGGGACCGTCCATCCAGGCGACAACGTCGTCGAGTGGCAGCAGTATCGGCTCGCCGTCGAGATCGGCGGAGGTGAGGAGCTCGGCTGCGCTGAGAAGGTGATCGGTCGGCACCACAGCCACCACCGTCTCCTCGTAGAGCGGGATGACGGCCAATGCAGATG
>JBFYOR010000296.1:0-10992 GCA_041303695.1 Mycobacterium sp.
GTTCCCATCCTGGAGTCCACCGGCTGCCGCCGCCGACGCCCGATCGTATCCGGCGGATCTGGCCGATTCACCCGAAGCGCAGCGGTCAACCGGCCTAGATTTCAGGGCAACGAAGGGAGGCCGCATGCGCAGACTCTGGGCGATCCTGCCCGCCGCCGCGCTGGCACCGCTGGCGGTGGCGTTGTCGCCGCCTGCCGTCGCCGCAATGCAGATCGGCCACTACAACGCGATCATCGAGGGCCGGTACGACTTTCACACCTGGATCTTCACGTTCAGTTCCTGCAACCCGCCGGACCCGATAGACCAGTGCGCCACGGTCTCGGCGAATCCGATGCCGATCGCCAAGGCCTTCCAGTGGTACGCCGAGGCCCATCAGGCCGACGGCACGTACACCATGACGGTCGACGTGCCGGACGGGCTGCGCTGCGGCAACGTCTACTACGGGCCGGTGATCCCGACCCGCGACGTCTACACCTGGGACGCGGTCACCCTGCGGGGAACGCTGCAGTCATCCTTCGCGGCGGGCTGCGACAACGCCCCCGGCGGGACCTTCACCTACCCGTTCAGCCTGTCGCGGTTCTGAGTCATCCGACCAGCGCGGCGGTGCGCATCGCGATCAGGGCCAACAACACGATCAGCACGCCGATACTGGCCCCGGCCTGAATCAGAGTGCGGCGGGGCCGGGGCGCGTAGACGAAGACCGCGGCGATCAGCGCGCCGGTGATCAGGCCGCCGATATGTCCCTGCCAGCTGATCCCGGGGACCGCGAAGGTCAGCACGAGATTGATCACGATGAGCCCGACGAGCCACTTCACGTCAAGACGAAGTTTCTTGGCCGCGACGAAGGTCGCCCCGAACAACCCGTAGATCGCTCCCGAGGCACCGACGGTGGGGACGTTCACCTGCGAAAACAGATAGACCATGACCGACCCGCCGAGGGCACTCAACCCGTACAGGACGCCGAATCGCAGCCGCCCCAAATGTCCTTCCAGCGGGGGGCCGATCACGTACAGCGCATACATGTTGAACAGCAGGTGCAAAAGCCCAAAGTGCAGGAAGGTCGATGTCACCAGTTGGTACCAGTCACCGGTGGCGACCAACGCCGGCCACAGCGCCAGCCGGTACACCTGCTCCACCGGGGCGATCTTGGCCAGCAGGAACACCACGACGTTGATGGCGATCAGTCCGTAACTGACGAGCGGAAGTCCGGTCCGGACCACCCCGCCGGCCGCTGTTCGCACCGTCGGCGCGGCCGCCATCGCCGCCGCGACGCAATCGAGGCACTGATGTCCGACGGACGCACTGCGCATGCACTCGGGGCAGACCGGCCGCCCGCAACGGGTGCAGCTGACGTAGGTCTGGCGATCGGGATGGCGGTAGCAGGTGGGTACCCCGGCCGGGGTCTGCGGGTAATAGGGCATGTTCATGGCCTTCCCGACGATACTGGTCGCATCCTGATGAGGCTGCGGCGACGGGATGCGTACGATCAGCCCGCTGGGGCTGCGGATACCGTTGTATAATCTGGCATTAACTGTCAAATTAGTTGTCGAAATCCGGCGGAGCGTCTTAAAAATGGCAGCTGAGCATTCGTCGAGGGGTTTCTCTCCGATTCTTGGCAAGGCCACGGAATCCGTAGTACATTTTTTTCAGGTTGAGTTCACAGCCGCCCAGAGACGCCGCCGGGCGTCGGCGGTGGTGTGTTCACCGCGAGGCCCCTCCGGCATTTCCACTGGGCGCGCCGGACAACTCTGCGGATCACGACCACAGGAGACCCACATGCTTGTCGCCAACACTTCGAGCCCGCTGGCCATCCCGCGTCCGGCCTTGCGGCGCACCCAATCCGACCTGGTCCGCTCCCGCGAGCTCAGTGCGACCACCCTCCTGGTGGCCGCCTACGGCGAGATCGACGCGGCCACCGCGCCCGGTCTCGGCAAGACCATCGAGCGGAATCTGACCGGCTACCGGCAACTGGTTCTGGACCTGTCCCGGCTGGAGTTCTTCGGCACCGCCGGTTACTCCGTTCTGCACCGGGTGCACGCGCGGTGCGCGCACTACGGGATGGACTGGGTGCTGGTCCCCGGGCCCGAGGTCGAGCGCCTGTTGCGGGTCTGCGACCGGGACGGGTTGCTGCCGACCGCGCCCAATATCGTCGCGGCGGTCGCCGCCCTCGCGCGTAACCACACCGGCCGGCTCTGCTGAGCACCGGCCTGCACCGGGCCGGGGTGCTGCTGCCATACTCCGACTGAGGCAGGTCCGCAGCGGAGAGGCGCGAAAATGACCACACCGGGTCGGCGGTTCAACGATGCGGTGACGCGTTTCTGGACCCTGGCCGCGCCGCTCTACGACCTGCCGTTCCTGCAGCACTGGGTCTACCAGCCGGCCCAGGACGAGGTGCTTGCGGTGCTGCGGACCCATGGCGCCCGCCGTATTGCCGATATCGCCTGCGGCACCGGCATTCTGGCCGCGCGCATCCAAGCCGAACTGAACCCCGACCAGGTCAGCGGGGTGGACATGTCCGACGGCATGCTCGAACAGGCCAAGGCCCGCTCGGCCCGGGTGCACTGGCGGAAGGGCCCGGCCGAACAACTGCCTTTCGATGACGGATCGCTGGACGCCGTGGTCAGCACCTCGGCATTCCACTTCTTCGACCAGCCTGCGGCCATGCGGGAGTTCCACCGGGTGCTGGCACCGGGCGGTCTGGTCGCGGTCGCCACCATCAGCCCACCGATGCCCGCGGTGCTGAGCCGGCTGTCGTCGGGTCCGTCGTCGGCCGCCCACAGTCCGTCCCCCGCCCAGATGCGGACCCTGTTCGGCACCGCCGGCTTCACCCTGACCGATCAGCACCGGGTAAGCCGCCCGTTGTGGACCCGCGGCGTCTGGGATCTGATCACCATCGGCACCAAACCCTGAGGAAGGACCCAAAGATGGCCGTGGAACTGCTCGCCACCAGCGTCGAGATCGGCGTGGTGACCACCAACCTCGATGAGATGGTCGACTTCTACGAGAACTTCCTCGGCTTGGCGCACCAGGGCGATCTGGACTTCCCCGGCGGGACGATGAAGCGCTACGCCATCGGCAACAACGTGCTCAAACTGGTCACCCTCGACGAGCCGCCGGCCACGGCGGCGGTCCCCGGCGGAGGGCCGGCCCAGGCCGGCATCCGCTACCTCACGCTGGTCGTCACGAACGTGTCGGAGACGGCGCGCCAGGTCGAGGCCGCCGGGCACACGGTGGCACAACCGCTGGCCGAGTTCGCCCCGGTGCCGGGCATGGGGTGGATGTTCGTCGCCGACCCGGACGGCAACTGGGTCGAACTCGTCGGGCCGCTCTGAGGTGCTCGACCTGCACCACCTGACCGCAACCTGGTATCGCCGGCCGTGACGGCCGGGCAAGGCGACGGCACGATCCGGATTCCGGCCGACCTCGACGCCGTCACCGACATCGGCGAGGAGGATCCCGGCCGCCTCTCCGCGGGCGTGGCGGACCGGATCTGGGACGCGGCCCGACACTGGTACTCCGCCGGGATGCAACCGGCGATCCAGGTGTGCATCCGGCACAACGGTCGGGTGCTGCTCAATCGGGCCATCGGTCACGCCGGCGGCAACGGCCCCGACGATCCCCCGGACGCCGAGCAGGTGCCGGTGACCACCGGCACGCCGTATTGCGTGTATTCGGCGGCCAAGGCGATCACCACCACGGTGGTGCACATGCTTGTCGAACGTGGCCAGTTCTCCCTTGACGACCGGGTCTGCGAATACCTGCCGGCCTACACCGGTCACGGCAAGGAGCGGACCACCATCCGGCATGTGCTGACCCACAGCGCCGGCGTGCCGTTCGCCACCGGACCCCGACCCGACCTGAAACGGATGAACGACAGCGACTATGCCCGGGAGAAGCTCGGCGAGCTCAAGCCGATCCACCCGCCCGGGCTGATGCACATCTACCACGGTCTGACCTGGGGGCCACTGGTGCGCGAGATCGTCTCGGCCGCGACGGGGCGCGATATCCGCGAGATCCTGGCCACCGAGATCCTCGATCCGCTTGGCTTCCGGTGGACGAATTACGGTGTGGCCGAGGCCGATGTGCCACAGGTGGCGCCGAGCTATGTCACCGGCAGACCCTTGCCCGCGCCGATCGCCGCGGCCATGAAGATGGCCCTCGGCGGGACGATGCAACGCATCATCCCGTTCTCGAACAGTCCGATGTTCCTCACCAGTGTGGTGCCGTCGTCGAGCACGGTGTCGACGGCCGAGGAGCTGTCCCGGTTCGCCGAGCTGCTGCGCCGCGGTGGTGAGCTCGATGGCGTCCGGGTGGTAAGCACACAAACGCTGCGGGCGGCGAGCCGGGAGTGCCGGCGGCTGCGGCCGGACGTGGCCACCGGCCTGGTGCCGATGCGCTGGGGAACCGGTTACATGTTGGGCTCCAAGCGTTTCGGCCCGTTCGGCCGGGACGCGGCCGGCGCGTTCGGCCACACCGGACTGACCAATATCGCGATCTGGGCCGACCCGCAGCGCAGCCTGGCGGTTGGGGTGGTGAGCAGTGGCAAGCCCGGCCGGCATCCGCAAGCCGGCCGCTATACCGCACTGCTGGATCGGATCAACGCCGAGATCCCGCGCGGGTGAATTGTCGGTCGGCGGCCACGCGGTTAGCGTGGATGCATGGCTGAGTCGCTGCTGCAGCAACAACTCGACGAGGTGCGGACGCTGCTGAAACGGGCCCGGGAACTATTCGGGTCGCAGCCGGTTGCCCCGCCCGAGACCATCGGACCGGCCGCCGGCGGCAGGCCGGCGCGCTAGCCGAATCGGCCGCCGCCGAGTTGATGCCCGCGAAGGGCGGCTTCGGCCGCGTCAAGGTCGGCGGGTGTCGGCAATGCCGGCGTCGGGGTGAATCCGCCCTCGATGATCTCGCGGCGGATCTGCATGACCGACTTGAGATGTGAGACTTCCGCAGCCCGTAGCACCGCGTCCGCCAACGTGGCGGCATCGCCGTCCAGCGCGGACTCGGACAGCACCACGTCGTGCAGGTATCCCCCGCGACAGGACCGGAACATCAGGTGCCCGCTGGGGTGAACGGCGTCGAACTCGGGGTCGGGCTCGCTCACGCGCTTCCCTCAGCGACCACGCGCAGCCGATCTGCGGCGTCGGCGTCGTGCTGCTCCCAGGTATCGGCCGCTCGGCTGAGCCGATCGGCAAGCTCGGCATGGGCGGCGGCCTGCTGCTCGTAGCAGACCCGGCGCTGACCGAGCAGCTCTCTTCCGGCATCGCGCAAGTCGGCGAAGATCGGTCCCAGCGACTCCAGGCTGGCCAGCACCTCGTCATTGCCGGCAGGCACGGCGGCGAGTTGGTCGGCGGTCTCCAGATGTTCGCGGGCCGCCCCGCGAAGATCGGCGGGTACCACGTTGAGGCGCTCTGCCATGGCTCACTCCTGTCAGGACGGGGCCGTCTCGGCCGACGGGATCGGTGCCGGGGGCTCCGGCGGGGTGGGCATCGGTACGGGTTGCGGTTGCGGCGGGTGCTGCCAGCCTAGAAAGCCAGGACCGGTGACGCTGGCAATGGGCTGGATCTGCTGATCCAGAAAGACCGTGCCGTTACCGAGGGCCAGTGCGTGCCGGTCGGTGAACAGACCGATGTCACCGGGGACCAGCTGCGCCGCGTCCACGGCTCCGGTGACCGGGGTGCCCGGCTCCGGGATGGTGATGTCCTGCTGCCGGAATGCCTGATCGATCGGGGTTCCGGCCACTGCGGCGGTGATCACGGCGGCCAGTTCCAGGCTCGGGGCCAGCACGGTCTGCCCACCGGGCAGGACCACGGTGGTGGCGCCGTCCGGCCGCGCGGTGCCCGGCTGGTCGGGCCCGGCCCCGTCGGACTCCTCGTCGGGCACTGGTTCCGGCTCATCACCAGCTGACCCGCCGGACCCGCGGCGTGGGCGGTCGGTCGGTTCCATCGCCGGGGCGGCATCTGAGCTCGGCAACGCGGGCATCGGCGGGCCGGGCATCCCGCCGCCGAACGGTGCAGCGGCTGGGAACCCGCCACCCCAGCCGGCCGCCGGCGGGGCCACCGAAGGGGCGGGCAGGGCCGGCGCCGCCGGCGGAGCCGCCGGTTCGGACAGCGGCAGACCGAGATCCTGCCCGAACGGCGGCAGCGGGTCGGAAGCCCACTCCAGCGGGGCAATGGGTTCACCGAACCGAACCGCCCCGGCGTCCTCGTCTTCACCGGAGTCCTCGTCGTCACCAGTGCCCCGAGGCACCGGATCCGGCTCAGTCGAGGTCTGACTGCTCTGCTCCGCAACCGATTCCGGTGTCGATGAGGTGTAGAGGTTGGCCAGTGCCGCAGCCAGCGCGGCCTTGGATGCGGAGTCCAGGCCGGCGGTCTCCACGACGGCACGGATATCGCGCAGCTTCTCGACCAGGTAGCGCTGGAAGGCCCGCGCCCCGGCCGGGGTGTCCAGGTCGGCGCGGGCTGCCGCCGCCTCCTCGATCTCGCGCTGCAACCGATCCAGCGCGGCCACCCCCTCGGCGTGGGTGGCGTGCGCATTCAGTACCGCGGTGAGGACCTGCAGATCGACCTGCGCGGCTGCTGACGTCTGCTGGCTCAGCGCAGTTTCGGCGCCGCGGATCGCCTCGGCGGCCGCACCCTGGGCCTGGGACGGCGGCAGCGGCCCGGCCTGCGACCGGGGCAGGAACGAGTCGGGATGGGCCGCGATCAACTTGGCCATCACCGCGCCGAGTGCGTTGGACGTGCTCAACGGATTGGTCGCCACCGCGATGTCCTCGCCGGACAGCCCGGCCGTCCAGCCATCCGGATCGCCGGTGGCCGTGCGGATCCGCGCTATCGCGTCGAGCAGGTCTTGGTGGGTCGCCACCGCATGCCTCTCATGCCGGTGACTGTAGGCAGCGCGGCTCAGGCGAACAATTCACCGCTGTGGATAACGTGTCTGTCGAGCTACCGGTGCAGGTATCGTTCGATGAGGTTATGCAGCACAACGGTTTTCGCCTCCGCTGCCGCTCTGGCATCGTTGACGGCGTCGACGATCTCACTCTGCTTCGCAATCAGCAGGCGGGTCACGTCATGCGCGGCTGCGGGGCTGTCCGGAGGTGGGCCGGACGCCACCGCGTCGATATCGGCCTGGACGGCCTCGATGCGGGCGATCGACTCAACGGCGATGGCATGGGCGGAGGCGACGACCTCGGTCAACACCCGGTCGGCCTCGGCGAGGTCGGCGTCGCGCGCCGTCAACGCGGCCCGGGCGGACGCAAGTTCCGTCCCGGACTCCCCCTCCTGAAGCGCCATGGGCACGACCGTACCGAGGGCCGGCGCAGCCAACAACTCACCGGATGACGCCGATCCGGCTGGCTACAGCGGCCGTCGGATCGCCACGTTCGGTCCCATCCGGCTGATCTGGACGCTCGCCCCAGCGTGCGGTGCCTCCACGACAAGGCCCCCGCCGATGGCCAGCTGAACATGGCCGGCGTGCGGGAATACCAGGTCACCGGCCCGCACCCCGGACCGGGCGACCGGCACACCGTCGTGGATCTGCTCATAGGTGGTGCGGTGCAGCGGCACCCCGGCTTGGGCGTAGGCCCACTGGACGAGCCCCGAGCAGTCGAAGCGGTCCGGTCCGGTCGCTCCCCATACGTACGGCCGGCCCAACTTGCTCAGCGCAGCCCGCACGGCAAGCTCCGGGCGCCCTCCCCGGCGGGCCCCGGTCCGGCCGCGCATCCGGTAGCCCAATGCCCTCAGGGCGGCCCGGTGGCTGCGCCCACGGCGGCGCGCGGCCAGCAGATGGGCCCGCTGGGCACGCAGCCGATAGGCCCTGCGGCGGAACAACTCTCGGGCGGCAATCGGATTTTCGGGCACCGCCCCTGCATCCGCCCGGGCCGCCGCCAGCACCGCGCCGGTCCCGCGGTGGGCCTCGCGGTGATCCCGGTGCGCCTCGGCGAGAACGCGGGCCAGCTCGGCATCGACGTGGCGGGCGCGTTCCAGCAGCGCGTGCCAGGCTCCCGCCTCGTCCCGGTACCGCACCGCGGTCGACCCGGCCGGCTGACCCACGACCCCCGTGGGCGCTGCCGCGGCGACCGTGGCGGCGCGGGATTCGGCACCGCCGGCGAACAGGGCATGCGCTCGACTCAGAACCTCGAGGTCCGCGGTCACAACCGGGCCTCGACGAAGGCCCGGACCCTGGGCAGCGCCCCCGGGGGGATCCGCCCGCGGTTGCGGATGTCCCACATCTCCTCGGTTGTAACCCCCAGTAGTTCGGCCACCACAGTGTCCGGCAAGGCACTGGAGCGGCAGGCCCGGTCCAAGCAGGCACCGATGGCGGCCGGCATCCGGTCCAGCAGGCCGGTGCGGATCCCTTCGAGGGTCCGGAGTTGGGACATCAGCCGGTCGGCCGATTCCGACCCGGCATTGACCGCGACCCGCCACGAGTTGGCCGTCAACTTCTCTGCGGTGACGCACTGTCCGATCACGGAAAGAATATACGTCTCGTATTCGTTTGACGTCTCCGCAGGCAGGCGTTCTATCAGCGATTCGAGGGACTCGATATGGGCCCGGGCGTGCGCCTCGAATACCTCGGTGTCGCTGTGCCGGCTGACCACCACCGGGGCGGAGCCGGGCCCGCCCGCCCGGGCGGGTGTCGTGGTGGCCAACTGCGCCAGTTCGGCGGCCGGATCGGCGGCGGCCAGCAACCGGGCGTAGGTGCCCGGCGGCAGGCCCAGGCCGTTTTCCACCTTCTGCACGGTGCCTTTGTGCGGCTTGCGGGCGCCGCGCTCCAGGTAGCTCAATCCCATGATGCTGACCCCGGTGGCGGCGGCCAGGTCAGCCAGCGACCAATCCCGAGACTCCCGCAGTGCACGGAGTGCGGCGCCGGCGCCTTCGCGGGTCACCGGGGCGCTCCAGCCATATCCGGATCGTACACAGTTACCTCGGTATATACGTTTTTGTGTACGTTTCGATTGCGGTTGCGGCGGACTGCGTATACGCTTTCGTCATCGAATTACCTGAGGAGGTTGCCATGGAGATCCGCCCCTGTTCCACCGACCCGGACTTGTGGTTCGGCTACGCCGACAACGACGCCAGCGACGGGGCCGCCAAGGCCCGGGTCTATGAGCAGTCGGCGACCCGGGCCCGCACCATCTGCCTACGCCGCTGCCCGCTGGCCCAACAGCGCCGGTGCGCCGGTCAGGCGGTGCAGGCCGGCGAGGAGTACGGCGTCTGGGCGGGAGTGAAACTGCCCGGTGGTCAGTACCGTAAGCGGCATCAACTGGCTCGCGCCCACGAGGTTCTACAGCGAATCGCCGATGGTCTGATCAATCCCCGCGAACTGCCGGACAATGTCGAGTTGCTGTCCCGAGCAGAGTCGCTGCCTGCCGCACAGACCACCGTGGTCCACGGGCCACTCGCGCGACGTTCCCGCTCGGCCGCCTGACCCGACGGCGAGGCGGACCGGCCGGAAGTCGCTGTTGGGGCGCAGACTGTAGTGGTGCGTCCCGTCGTCCTGGTGGCCCTGACCGGTCTGATCGCACTCGTCCTCGCCGTGCTCACCGGCAGCACCCCGCTCGCCATCCTGGTGATCGCAATTGCCGTCATCGGCATCGTCATGGTGCTGCGGAGTTGGGGCGATGAGCGCCGCGACGCTGACGGGCAGGCCTCCGGGCCGGTGCTGCTCGAGGAGTTCAGCGGCGGGCCCTCCTTCACCGCTCTGAGTCCCGACGAGTTCTCCCCGGACATCTCGGGAGATCCCAACGGCCCGTCATCGGACGCCCGCGCCGACTGACCTCAGGCGAGTAACTCCAGGGTTCCCAGCTCCCGGATGGCCCGGCTGCCGCGTTCGAGCATCACAAGTGCCATCTCGTCACCGCGTTCGGTGGCCGCCGAGAACGCGAACCCCAGCGTAGTGATCAGCGGGATCTGCAACATGCCCAAACGATAGTCATCCCAACAGGTTTCGGCGTCGTAGCCACTAACCTGGAATCCCATCAGTGCCTGGTGGTAGACACCGACCAACTCGCGTTCGTATGCCGCGCGCTCCTCAGGCAGCAGGCTGGTGGCAACGAAGTACGCCAGGTCGCGGGCCGGCAGTCCGACGGCCAGGGTCTGCCAGTCGACGACGGTGACGCGGGTGCGATCCGGGTCGAAGAGCAGGTTGTCCAGTCGGTAGTCGCCGTGCAACAGCGCGTAGCGGTCGGGCGCGCCCAACAACCAGTCGGCGATCCGGTCCGAAGATTCGAGCACCGTCGACCGGTCGGCCGCGGACATCCGATCGCCGATTTTGTCGATCGTGGTCGCCGCGGCCAGTTTGGTGATGTCGCCCAATCCGCGCGCGGTCGCTTCGTCGGGTCGAGGCATGACCGTGCCGGCGAACGTCAGCCAGTCCGGATCGCACCAGCGCGGGCCGTGCAGTCCGGCAAGCGCGGCCGCCGCGAGTCGGGCCTCCGCCACGGTGCCGCCGCGGATCTGATCACCCTGCTCGGCCGGCGACATATCGGCCAGCAGCAGAACGAACTTGCCACCGTCATCGGCGATCTCGCAGTGATAGCAGTGGGGGAGTGGCACGGCCACGGTGTCGGCGACCTCGGTATAGAAGGCGTGTTCGGAGCGGTAGCTCAGCGCTACCCGCTCGCGCACCGCGTCGTCCTGCGCGGGCAGTTTGACGACGAAGGTGTGCGGGAGGCCGGTTTCGGGCTCGGCGTAGCGGACCGCGACCCGGTAGGTCGCGCCGGTCTGTCCGGTGCCGATCGGTGTGACCTCGGCTGCGGCGACGACGACCGGGTGCCCCGGCCGGCTCAGCACGGCCGACAGCCACTGCGCGCTGACCTGCTCGGGCGTGCTGGGGATCTCCGCTGCCGGGGCCATGACCGCGATTACATCACTAGCGAGGATGACCAGCCAGGACGGGGCGCCGGTTCGTCGACCTATCGGTACCACTGCAGGCACGCGTTGAGGATCTGCCCGACGGCGGTGGCGATCTTCGCCGAGTAAGCGAGGGCCGGTA
>JBFYOR010000297.1:0-3506 GCA_041303695.1 Mycobacterium sp.
GCGAACCCGCGTGCCTCAGCCTCGAAGAGCAGGTCGACGGCTCGCTTACGGGCCTGGTGCCGGCTGATCTTGCGTTCAGCCACGGCGGGGCGCGTCGTCACGCATTGACCCGGCCAAGGTAGTTGCCGTCCCGCGAGTCGACCTTCAGCTTGTCGCCGATGTTGATGAACAGCGGCACCTGGATCTCCGCACCGGTCTCCAGCGTCGCCGGCTTGGTGCCCGCACTGGAGCGGTCCCCCTGTAGACCCGGCTCGGTGTGGGAGACCACCAGTTCGACGGTCACCGGGAGTTCCAGGTAGAGCGGGGCGCCCTCGTTGAACGCGATCTGCACCGGCATACCCTCGAGCAGGAAGCCCGCCGAGTTGCCCACCAATGCCTCCGACAGCGGGTGCTGCTCGTAATCCTGGCTGTCCATGAACACGAAGTCGCTGCCGTCGCGGTACAGGAAGGTGGCGTCCCGGCGGTCCACCGTGGCGGTCTCCACCTTGACACCGGCGTTGTAGGTCTTGTCGACCACCTTGCCGGACAGCACATTCTTGAGTTTGGTCCGCACGAAGGCCGGACCCTTGCCGGGCTTGACGTGCTGGAACTCGATGATCTGCCACAGCTGCCCGTCGATGTTCAGGACGAGGCCGTTCTTGAAGTCCGCAGTAGATGCCACGGTCGGTCGTTCTCCTTCGGATGAAAGGTCAGAGGATGGCCAGGTCCTTGGGGAACCGGGTCAGTAGTTCGGGGCCCCGCGCGCCGACGACCAGGGTGTCCTCGATGCGGACGCCGCCGCGGTCGGTCAGGTAGACACCGGGTTCCACGGTCACCACGGAGCCAGCACGCAGTGTACCGGCGGCCGTCGAGTTGATGCCCGGCGCTTCGTGGATCTGCAGCCCCACCCCGTGTCCGAGCCCGTGACCGAAGTGCTCGGCGTAGCCCGCCTCGGCGATGACATCACGCGCCGCGGCATCAACGGCGCACAGCGCCGCGCCGGCCTGCAGGGCCTCGACACCGGCCAGTTGGGCGCTGGCCACCAACTCGTGGAGTTCCTGCTGCCAGGCCGCGGCCTTTCCGGCCTTCCCCAGGACAAAGGTGCGGGTCATATCGGAGTGGTAGCCCCCGACCAGGGCACCGAAGTCGATCTTGACGAAGTCTCCGCGCTCAAGCACGGCGTCGGTCGGCCGGTGGTGCGGCACCGCGGAGTTCGCCCCGGCGGCGACGATGGTCTCGAAGGACGGCCCGTCGGCGCCGTGATCGACCATCAGCGCCTCAAGGTCGCGGGCGACGGCGCGTTCGGTGCGGCCGGGCCTGAGGCCGCCATCGCCGATCAGGGCGGCAAGTGCCGCGTCGGCGGCCTCACAGGCCAGCCGAAGCAGGGCCACCTCGCCGGCGTCCTTGATCTCGCGCAGAGCCTCGACCGTGCCCGACGCGCGCACCAGGTCGGCGGCGCAGTACTCGGTGAGAACGCCGGACAGCGATTCGAATCCGTCCACGGTGACGACGTGGCTCTCGAACCCGATCCGGCGCGCTCCCCCGGCCAGGCCCAGTTGGACCAGGTGCCGACCGCAGGCCCGCTCGATGGCGATAGTGAGGTCGGGTGACTGCCGGGCCGCCTGCGTCCGGTACCGGGAGTCGGTGGCCAGAACCGACGGTGTGTCGTCGGCGAACACCAGCAACGCCGCATTGGAACCGGTGAATCCGGACAGATATCGCACGTTCGTCAGATCACTGACCAGCAGTGCGTCCAATCCGTCGGCGGTCAATCGTGCCGCCAGCCGCGCCCGCCGCTGGGAATGTGTCACGGTGGGTGACGGTACTCGCTAGGCTGATGCCCCATGACGACGTGGTTGCCGCGCGGACTGGTGTTCGCGGCCGGAATGGTGCTTGTCCGACTGGTGCAGGGGACGCTGATCAACGCCAGCCCCACCAACGCCGGCACCATCAGCGTGCTGCTGGTGTTGCTGTTCGGGGTGGCGGCTGCGATCTGGGGCCTGCTGGACGGAATCGCCGATGCCCGGGCCAACCCCGACCCCGACCGGCGCCGCGACCTTGCCATGCGGTGGCTGGTGGCCGGCCTGTTCGCCGGCGCGGTCAGCGGCCTGGTGGCGTGGATCATCTCGCTGTTCGACGGCGCGATCTACGCCGAAGGTCCGATCACCGAGATGACCGTGTTCGCTGCGTTCACCGCCCTGATGGTCTTCGTGCCCGCGATCTTCGCGGTGTCGGTGGGCCGCAAACTCATCGACCGCAGGCGCCCCGACGTGCCCCGGCACCACTCAGACGGCGACGTGTTCGAATCGGTGTTGGAAGACGGCTACGAGGATCCTAGCGAGCGGGTCTCGGTGGCCGGACGCCGCGAGGAGTCCTGGCGGCAGGAGTCCCGGGAAGCGGTGCGCGAGGTTCACGAAACCGTTCAGCAGCGTAAGTACGACCTCAACCGCGGCGAGGAGTAGACACCGGCCCGATCAGGGCGCGGTCGCCAGATACCGCAACGCCAGCAGGTACCCCTGCACCCCCAGTCCGACGATCACTCCTGTCGCGACCGCACTGAGGTAGGAGTGGTGCCGGAAGTCCTCCCGCGCATGCACATTGGAGATGTGTACCTCGATCAACGGTGCACGGAGTTCGGCGCAGGCATCCCGCAGGGCGATCGAGGTGTGGGTCAGCGCACCGGCGTTGAGGATCACCGGATCGCCGGCGTCGGCGGCGGCATGCACCCAGGAAATCAACTGGGCCTCGCTGTCGCTCTGCCGCACGGCGGCCGACAATCCCAGCTCCGCCGCCTCGGCCTCGATCATCGCCACCAGATCGTCGTAGGTGGTGCTGCCGTACACCTCGGGTTCGCGCTGACCGAGCCGGCCGAGATTGGGGCCGTTGAGGACCAGGACAGTGCTCACTGTTTCGATCTCCTCTTCGCGCACGCGCTCATCGGTGCCATCTCCTCTTCGCGCAAGCGCTCATCGCTGCCATCTCCTCTTCGCGCAAGCGCTCATGAGTCCGCAACCTCCGCATAGGCCGCCGCCAGCAGCGCCGGATCCGGGCCCTCGAGTCGCCCGGGTTTGGCCAGGGCGTCGAGAACCACGAAACGCAACACTCCCGAGCGGGTCTTCTTATCCCCCGCCATGATCGTCATCAGCTCGGGCAGCGCGTCGGCGTCGTAGGAAACCGGCAGGCCCAGGGCGCTCAGCACGTCTCGGTGCCGCTGCACTGTCGCATCGTCGAGTCTGCCCGCGAGCCGAGCCAGCTCGGCCGCGAACACCAGGCCCACCGACACCGCCGCGCCGTGCCGCCACCGGTAGCGCTCCCGCCGCTCGATGGCGTGGGCCAGGGTGTGACCGTAGTTGAGGATCTCGCGCAGCGCCGACTCCTTCTCGTCGGCTGCCACGACATCGGCCTTGACCTGGATCGCCCGCCGGATCAACTCCGGCAGCACCGGCCCCGTCGGGTCGAGGGCGGCCTGCGGGTCGGCCTCGATGAGGTCGAGGATCACCGGGTCGGCGATGAAACCGGCCTTGACG
>JBFYOR010000298.1:0-3719 GCA_041303695.1 Mycobacterium sp.
GAATGGAGCAGTTGCCGCCCGAACCGCCGCCGCCACCGGATACCAGTCAGGACGACTGCGATCGCACCGCGAGCCTGCGCCCCTTCCCCACCCAGGCCCAGGCCGACGCGGCGGTGGCCAAGATCCGCGACCGGGGACGGCTGCTGGTCGGCCTGGACATCGGCAGCAACCTGTTCTCCTTCCGCGATCCGATCACCGGTGTGATCGCCGGATTCGACGTCGACATCGCCGGGGAGGTGGCCCGCGACATCTTCGGCACGCCGGCCGCGGTGGAGTACCGGATCCTGTCCTCGCCCGACCGCATCACCGCCCTGCAGAACAACACCGTCGACATCGTCGTCAAGACCATGACCATCACCTGCGAACGCCGCAAGCAGGTCAACTTCTCGACGGTGTACTTCACTGCGTTCCAACGGATTCTGGCACCCCGGGAATCGGAGATAGCCGGGCCGTCTGATCTGTCCGGCAAGCGGGTATGCGTGGCACGCGGCACCACCTCACTGGAACGGGTCCAGCAGATCGACCCACCGCCGACCATCGTGACCGTGGTCACCTGGGCCGACTGCCTGGTTGCCCTGCAGCAGCGCGAGGTCGACGCGGTCAGCACGGACGACGCCATCCTGGCCGGCCTGGTGGCCCAGGATCCGTATCTGCGCATCGTGGGTCCGAGCATGGCCGAGGAGCCCTACGGCATCGGGATCAACCTGACCAACACCGGGCTGGTCCGGTTCGTCAACGGAACCCTGGAGCGGATCCGCACCGACGGGACCTGGTACACCCTGTACCGCAGATGGTTGACGGTGCTCGGCCCGGCACCATCCCCTCCGGTCGCGAGGTACTCCGACTGATGAGCGGCTACCCCGAACCGCCCGACACCGACGTCGGCACCCAACCGGCCAGCCTGACCGAGTTGGGCATGGACTCGGTGTCCACCATGCGGCCGATGTCCACCCAGGCGGTGTACCGGCCGAGTTTCGACGACGATGCGGCCGACTCGGCCGGCAGCGAGCCGATCGAGATCGAGGATCACTCGGCGACGGTGGCCCGGACGATGGCCATGACCCGTCGGCTGGGCGGCGGACTGGTGGAGATTCCACGCGTGCCGGAGATCGACCCGCTGGCCGCACTGATGGTCAATCCTGTTGTGGCCGAGTCGAAGCGGTTCTGCTGGAACTGCGGCCGGCCGGTTGGCCGCTGCACCGACGATCGGGTCGGGGAGTCGGAGGGTGTCTGCCCCAACTGCGGCAGTGAGTTCTCATTCCTGCCGCAGCTGAATCCGGGTGACATGGTCGCCGACCAGTACGAGATCAAGGGCTGCGTGGCCCACGGCGGACTGGGGTGGGTGTACCTGGCGGTCGACCACAACGTCAATGAGCGCCCGGTCGTGCTCAAGGGCCTCGTGCATTCCGGGGACGCCGAGGCCCAGGCCATCGCAATGGCCGAACGACAGTTCCTCGCCGAGGTGGCCCACCCCTCGATCGTGAAGATCTTCAACTTCGTCGAGCACCCCGACTCGCGCGGTGAGCCGGTCGGCTACATCGTGATGGAGTACGTCGGGGGGAAGTCGCTCAAACCGGGCCGGGGGCACAAACTGCCCGTCGCCGAGGCCATCGCCTACATGCTGGAGATCCTGCCCGCGTTGGGCTATCTGCACTCAATAGGACTGTGCTACAACGACCTCAAGCCAGAGAACATCATGGTGACCGAGGAGCAACTCAAGCTCATCGACCTCGGCGCGGTATCGCCGATCAACTCTTTCGGATACCTCTACGGCACACCCGGCTATCAGGCCCCGGAAATCGTGCGCACCGGCCCCACGGTGGCCACCGACATCTACACCGTCGGGCGGACCCTGGCGGCGCTCACACTGAACCTGCGTACCCGCAACGGCCGCTATGTCGACGGACTGCCCGAGGACGATCCGGTGCTGACCGAATACGATTCCTTCGGCCGGTTGCTGCGCCGGGCCATCGACCCCGACCCGCGGCGACGGTTCGTCAGCGCGGAGAAGATGTCCTCCCAACTCATCGGCGTGCTCCGCGAGGTGGTCGCGGCCGATACCGGCATGCCGCGGCCCGGCCTGTCGACCGTGTTCACCCGCACCCGTTCGACGTTCGGGGTGGACCTGCTGGTGGCCCATACCGACGTCTATCTCGACGGCCTGGTGCACGCCGAGCGGCTGACCGCCCCGGAAATCGTCACGGCCCTTCCGGTTCCGCTGGTCGACCCCACCGACGTCGCTGCGACGGTGCTCTCCGCGACGGTGCTCTCCCAGCCGGTCCAGACCCTGGACTCGCTGCGGGCGGCCCGTCACGACAGCCTGGACTCCGATGGCGTGGACCTGGCCGACTCGGTGGAACTGCCACTGATGGAGGTCCGTGCGTTACTCGACCTGGGCGATGTCGCCAGAGCCAACCGTAAGCTGGAGGACCTGGCCGAACGGGTGGGGTGGCGCTGGCGGCTGGTCTGGTTCAAGGCGGTGTCGGAACTGCTGACCGGCGACTGTCACTCGGCGACAAAGCATTTCACCGAGGTCCTCGACACGTTCCCTGGTGAGCTCGCACCGAAGCTGGCCTTGGCGGCCACCGCGGAGTTGGCCGGAACCTCCGATGAACGGCCGTTCTACGAGACGGTCTGGCATACCGACAACAACATCATCTCGTCGAGTTTCGGTCTGGCCCGCGCACTGTCGGTGGAGGGAGATCGGGAGGGCGCCGTCACCACGCTCGATGAAGTACCGGTCGGATCGCGGCATTTCACCACCGCGCGGCTGACCAGCGCCGTGACGCTGTTGTCGGGCCGATCGGCGCATGAGCTCACCGAGGAGCAGATCAGGGATGCGGCGCGCCGGGTGGAGGCATTGCCCGACACCGAGCCGCGGGTGTTGCAGATCCGCGCGCTGGTACTCGGTACCGCGATGGACTGGATAGCCGCCAACGCGGCAAATCCGGAGCCGATTCTGGGCTTCCCGTTCACCGATCACGGTCTGCGACTGGGTGTGGAGGCCTCGCTGCGCAGCCTGGCCAGGGTGGCCACCAGCCAGGCGCATCGCTACGCGCTGGTCGACCTGGCCAACGAGGTCCGCCCGGTGACGACACTGTGAGATCGTTCTAGACCACCGTCATGGCGGCCCGGGCGATCGCCAGTTCCTCGTCGGTCGGGATCACCAGCACCGTCGTCGGGGAGTCCGATGTGGAGATGCGGCGCGGGCCGCGTTCGGGGCCGTCATTGAGCCGATCGTCGAGGTCGATACCCAGACCCCCCAGACCGGCCAGGGCGTCGCGGCGCACCGCGGCGTCGTTCTCCCCCACGCCGGCGGTGAAGGCGATGACGTCGGTGCGCCCGAGCAGCGCCAGGTACGCCCCGATGTACTTGCGCAGTCGGTGGATGTAGACCTGGTAGCCGAGTTCGGCGTCGGAGTCGCCGGCCGCGATGCGCTGGTGCACCACCCGGAAGTCGATCTCACCGGTGAGCCCCAGCATCCCGGACCGGCGGTTGAGCATCGACTCGACCTCGTCGACGGTCATGTCGGCGGCCCGGCAGAGGTAGCCGATGATCCCCGGGTCGATATCGCCGGACCGGGTTCCCATCACCAGACCCTCCAGCGGCGTCAGTCCCATCGTGGTGTCGACCGCGCGGCCGCCGGCGATGGCTGAGGCCGACGCGCCGTTGCCCAAATGCAGCACGATTTGGTTCAGCGACTCAGGCGGGTCCCCGAG
>JBFYOR010000299.1:0-3675 GCA_041303695.1 Mycobacterium sp.
CCGTAGTCGGCCTTGGGGTCCAGGCTGTGGCCGACCCGGAGGTGTTCGACGCGTTCGGCGAGCCGGGCACGGAGGCGGTTGCCGGTTTCATCGCCCACCGCGACGGCGACGCTGATGGCCATGCAGCGTTCGCCCGCGCTGCCGTAGCCGGCGCCGACGAGGGCGTCGACGGCCTGGTCCAGATCGGACTCAGGCATGACGATCATGTGGTTCTTGGCCCCGCCGAAGCACACTGTGCGCGTTTGCCGCCGGCGGCGGCGCGCGAGTAGATGTACTGGGCGATATCGGAGCTGCCGACGAAGCCGTAGGCCTTGATGTCGGGATGGTCCAGCAGGGCGTCGACCGCCTCCTTGTCACCGTTGACGACCTGGAAGACCCCCGGCGGCAGACCGGCTTCGGTGAACAGCTCGGCCAGCCGCAGCGGCACTGAGGGGTCGCGCTCGGACGGTTTGAGCACGAAGGCGTTACCGCATGCCAGCGCCGGTCCGGCCTTCCACAGCGGGATCATCGCCGGGAAGTTGAACGGGGTGATGCCGGCGACGACGCCGAGCGGCTGGCGGATCGAGTACACGTCGATGCCCGGGCCGGCGCCCTCGGTGAACTCGCCCTTCATCAGGTGCGGGATTCCGGTGGCGAACTCGATGACCTCGATACCGCGCTGGATGTCGCCGCGGGCATCCTCCACGGTCTTGCCGTGCTCCATGGACAGCAGTTCGGCCAGTTCGGTCATGTTGGCGTTGACCAGTTCGATGAACTTCATCAGCACCCGGGCCCGCTTCTGCGGGTTCCAGGCCGCCCACTCCCGCTGGGCCGCCACCGCCGAGGCGACCGCGGTGTCGACATCGGCCACCGAGGCCAGCAGCACCTGCGCCTGGACCGCGCCGGTGCTGGGGTTGTAGACATCAGCGGTGCGGGTGCTGGCCAGGCTGCTGCGCCGACCATCGATGAAGTGCGGAATCTGTGTGGTCATGAGTGCCTCCGGCCCGGGAAAACGAGATACTTGCATATCCTAGTAACTAACGGACATCTTGTACAAGACAATAGGGTCGCGGCCATGCGCATGACGAGCTTCGGCTCCGGTGATCCGGTCCTGGTCCTCGTCCACGGACTGGCCTGTGACGGGTCCGACTGGAACGCCCAGGTCGCATCGTTGGCGCCCCGGAGCACCGTCATCGTCTGCGAACTTCCCGGCCATGGATCCAGCCCCGGCACGCCGGCGGACTGCACCATCGAGGCCTACGGCGCCGCGCTGGCCCGGGACGTGGCGGCACTCGGCGTCGGGCCGGTGATCCTGGTCGGCCACAGCATGGGATGCCGCGTCGTCCTTCAGGCGTGTCGCGTCGCTCCCGCGGCGGTGTCCGGGCTGGTGCTCCTCGACGGCAGCCGGATCGCCGACGGTGATCCGCAGCTCGCCGAACGCGCCATGGCCGAGGAACTCGCCGGCGACGGTTACCGGCGTTTCATGCGACGGTTCTTCGAGTCGATGCTGGTGAGCGATCCCGCGCTGGCCGAGTCGATCACCGCCCGCGGGCTGCGACTGCCACCGGAGTTGGGCAGGGGTCTGGTGAGCGGACTGGCCGGTTGGGACGCCGGCGAAGTCCCCGGCGCCCTGGACGCCGTCGGGGTACCGGTGCTGGCGATCCAGGCCACCACGATGGACACCGCACGACAGCGGATGTCGCTGTCAGCGGGTCTGCGCTCGCCGTGGCTCGACCTGGTCCGGGCACACCTGCCCGGGGCGGAGGTCGCCGTCGTGGCCGGGTCGGGTCACTTCCCGCAGATCGAGAAGGCCGACGAGGTCAGCGCGCTGATCGCGGGTTTCGCGCGGCTTGAATGAAGGCCTGGGTCTCGTCCCAATCCGGCAGCAGCCCGGCCGCCCGCACCTGCGCCAGTGGCGGGGCCACCGCATCGCGGTCGGACAGCAGCAGTTGATCGGCCGGCAGCGGCCACTGGATGCCGATGGCCGGATCGGTGGCGGCGATGGTGTGTTCGCGCTGCGGCGCGTACGGCGCCGAGCACAGGTACATGATGGTGGAGTCGTCCTGCAGCGACAGGAAGCCGTGCGCCAGGCCCTCCGACAGATAGACCGACCGGCGGTCGATGTCGTCGAGCAGCACCGAATCCCACCGGCCGTAGGTCGGCGAGCCCACCCGGATATCGACGACGACGTCGAACACCGAACCCTTCACACAGGTCACGTACTTCGCCTGGCTGGGCGGCAACTGGGCGAAGTGCAACCCGCGCAGCACCCCGGCGGACGACACCGAGCAGTTCGCCTGTCGCATGTCGAACCGGTGCCCGGTCATCTCGGCGAAGCCCGATTCGGTGAACCACTCGAAGAGGCTGCCCCGGCCGTCGCCGTGCACCGTCGGGGTGATCTCCCAGGCGCCGGGCACCGACAGTTCACGGATGCTCACGTCACTGACCCCGTTCGGCGTAGCTGGCCTCGACCTGTTCCTTGAGTGGAACCCACCACCACTCGTTGTCGCGGTACCAGTCGATGGTGGCGCGCAGACCCTCGGCGAAATCGGTGTGCTTGGGCGCCCAGCCGAGATCGCGGCGCAGTGCCGTCGCGTCGATCGCGTACCGCAGGTCGTGGCCGACCCGGTCGGTGACATGGTCGACGTCGTCGGGATCGCGGTCCATCAGCGTCAGGATCAGCCGCAGCACCGAGGCGTTATCGCGCTCGCCGTCGGCGCCGATCAGGTAGGTCCGCCCCGGCTCGCCGTCGTCGAGGATGCGCCACACCGCGCTGTTGTGGTCCTCGACGTGGATCCAGTCGCGCACGTTGGCGCCCGCGCCGTACAGCTTCGGGCGCCGGCCGGTGAGCACGTTGGTGATCTGGCGGGGGATGAACTTCTCGATGTGCTGGTACGGCCCGTAGTTGTTCGAGCAGTTCGAGATGGTGGCGTTGACACCGTAGGACCGGACCCAGGCCCGCACCAGCAGATCCGCCGAGGCCTTGGTCGCGGAGTACGGACTCGACGGGTTGTAGGGGGTGGCCTCGGTGAACCGGACCGACTCGTGCAGCGGAAGGTCCCCGTAGACCTCATCGGTGGAGATGTGATGCAGCCGGACCCCGTGCCGGCGGACCGCCTCGAGCACCGAGAACGTTCCGATGACGTTGCTGCGCAGGAACGGGGCCGGATCTGCCAGGGAGTTGTCCACGTGGGTCTCGGCGGCGAAGTGCACGACGGCATCGGATTCGGCCACCAGCCGATCGACCAGTGCCTCATCGGTGAGATCACCCTCGACCAGCTGGATCGCGTCACCGAGGCCCTCGAGCGACTCCCGGGTGCCGGCGTAGGTCAGCGAATCCAGCACCGTCACTGACACCCCGGTACGGTCGTTGACGGCACCATGGACGAAGTTGGCTCCGATGAATCCGGCGCCACCGGTCACCAAGAGTCGCATCGGGACACCTTAACCGGCTCTGACCCGCGCGAAAGCACTCCTCGGACGCCATTTTGGAGAGCGCGCGCCGAGCGGGTATCGTAGAACCACGGTGCGGTTTTCGCGCCGGCTCTATGCGTGCCCAGTCCTGACACATTCCCACGGACTTTTATGCGGGCTCACGTTTTGCAGTCGGGCGAACGCTGCCCAAGTCGATACAAGCAGGATCTGTGAGGTTATGGGCAAGAAAGACGGCGCCATCGAGGTCGAGGGCCGCGTGGT
>JBFYOR010000300.1:0-3287 GCA_041303695.1 Mycobacterium sp.
TTCTTCGGATCGCGGCCGTTCAGCCGGGCCAACGACCTGCTGACTCAGATGGGCGCCGAACCGGTCGATTGGCGGCTGCCCTGAACGGGGTGATCGCGCAGTCGGGGGCTTAGCCCCGGGCGACCTTGCCGGCCTTGAGGCAGGAGGTGCAGACGTTCACCCGCTGCTTGTTGCCACCCGGGCGGGTCACCGCGCGGACGGTCTGGATGTTCGGGTTCCAGCGCCGGTTGGTCCGGCGGTGCGAGTGCGACACCGACTTGCCGAACCCGGGGCCCTTCGCGCAGATATCGCACACGGCAGCCATGTCACTACTCCTCAAATCTGATCGGTGGGGGCCAACAACCAAGCCAGGGTGACCCGACAACCCTGTAAGGATACCGGCGCGGCGATCCAACGCCAAAAAGGCACCCTGCGCGGCAGTGAATTCGGCTGTCGCCCGCCCTGGTTAGGCTGGCCCGGACGACAGATCGGAGGCGGGATGGCCGAGCGGCGGCTGGACGCGACAGCCCTGCACGACTGGGCTCATGCCGCCGTCGGGGACCTGCTGACCCACACCGACGAGATCAACGGACTGAACGTCTTCCCGGTGGCCGACGCCGACACCGGCACGAACATGCTGTTCACCATGCGCGCCGCCCTGGCTCAGGCCGAGCCGGCGACTGCCACCGGCGACGTCGCCGCGGTGGCCGCCTGCCTGGCCCGCGGGGCGATGGACGGTGCCCGCGGCAACTCCGGGGTCATCCTGGCGCAGATCCTGCAGGCCCTGGCCGACGCCACCGCCGAGGCCGCCGCCGACACCGACCTCGCCGACGTGGACGGCGCCCTGCTGGGCGCGGCGTTGCGGCACGCCATCGCGCTGGTGGTCTCGGCGATGGGCGGCGAACTGGTGGCCGGCACGGTGGTCTCGGTGCTGCAGGCCGCGGCCGAGGCCGTCGAACGCCGGGCCGACGAGCACGCCGGGCTGGCCCAGACGCTCGCCGCCGCCGGTGAGGCCGCCGCGACGGCCCTGGAACGCACCCCCGACCAGCTGACGGTGCTGGCCGACGCCGGGGTGGTGGATGCCGGCGGCCGCGGGCTGCTGATCCTGCTCGATGCGCTGACCGGGACGGTCACCGGCCACACACCGCAGCGCCGCCGCTTCCGGCCGGCCGCACCTGTCGCAGGCCCCGAGGCAGGCCCGCACGACGCCGAGCCGCCGCCCCCGCAGTTCGAGGTGATGTATCTGGTGGCGGGTCTCGACGCCGCGGGGTCCGACCGGCTGCGCACGGCACTGGAACACCTCGGCGACTCGGTGGCGCTGGCCGCCGCGGCGGCCGGCCGGCACTCCGTGCACGTGCACACCGACGACGCCGGCGCCGCGGTCGAGGCCGGCCTGGAATCGGGGCCGGTGTCCCGGATCCGGATCTCGGCGCTGGCCACCGGGCGGGTCGCCCCGGGTGGCTGGAGCCGGCCGCGCGCGGTGCTCGCGGTCGTCGACGGGGACGGCGCCGACCAGCTCTTCGGCACCGAAGGGGCGTGCGTGCTGCGCCCGGACGCCGAATTGGTGGACCCGGCAAACGGGGTGAGCGCCGACCGGCTGTTGCGGGCGGTGGTCGACACCGGGGCCGCGCAGGTGATGGTGCTGCCCAACGGCTATGTGGCCGCCGAGGATCTGGTGGCCGGCTGCACCGCCGCGATCGGCTGGGGCATCGACGTGGTGCCGCTGCCGTCGGCCTCGATGGTGCAGGGCCTGGCCGCCCTGGCGGTCCACGACCCGGCCCGTCAAGCCGTCGATGACGGCTACACCATGGCCCGGGCGGCCGCCGGATGTCGGCATGGTTCGGTCCGGATCGCCACCGAGCGCGCGTTGACCTGGGCGGGGGCCTGCTCACCCGGGGACGGCCTGGGCATCTCCGGTGACGAGGTGGTGGTGGTGGCCGGTGATGCCGCCGCCGCGGCTGCCCGGCTGATCGACCTGCTGCTGAGCTCGGGAGGTGAACTGGTCACCGTGCTCTTGGGCGAGGCCACCGGCGAAGCGGGCGGTAACGCGCTGGCCGGCACCCTCGCTGAGCACGTCCACCGGCGTCACCCGGGCACCGAGTTCAGCAGCTACGCCACCGGTCACCGCGGTGACGTCCTGCTGATCGGGGTCGAGTAGTCATGGTGTCGCTGACCGACCGGCTGGACTCCATCGTCGGGGGCAAGGCGGCCCGCTCGCTCGAGGAGGCCTTCGGCATCCGCACCGTCGACGACCTGCTGCGCCACTATCCGCGCAAGTACAGCCAGGGCAGCAAGGTCATGGGAGAGGACGACGACCCACCGGAACCGGGCGAGCATGTGACCTTCGTCGGTGAGGTGGAGAGCGCCGAGGTCCGCTGGACCAACCGCAGTCCCCGCCGCGAGTATCTCGTCGTCACCCTGAGTAACCGCCGCCCAAAGGTGACCGCGACCTTCTTCAACGCCAAGTACCTCAAGAACCAGGTGGTGAAGGGCACCCGGTTGATGTTGTCCGGGGAGGTCGGCTACTACAAGGGCACCATGCAACTCACCCACCCGGGGTATCTGATCTTGAACTCGCCGTCGGGCCGTCTCGGCGGAACCAAATCGCTGAAGACCATCGCCGCCGCAACCACGGATCACACCGGCGGTTTCGACATGTCGCCGTTCGAACGGGACTTCTTCCCCATCTATGCCTCCAAGGCGAAGCTACAGAGCTGGGATATCTACGCATGTGTCCGCCAGGTGCTCAACGTGCTGGATGCAATACCGGACCCGCTGCCCGAAAATGCTGTGCGGCAACGCAATCTGATCAGCGAGGATGCCGCCCTGCGTGCCATTCACATCGCCGAGAAGGACGACGAACGGGATCGGGCGCGCCAGCGGCTGACCTTCGACGAGGCCGTCGGCCTGCAGTGGGCGCTGGCGCAGCGCCGCCACGGCGAGCTGGCCGACTCCGGGCCGCCCGCGCCGCAACGGCCCGGCGGGCTGCTGGCTGCGATGACCGACCAGCTTCCGTTCGAGCTCACCGCCGGCCAGCAAGAGGTGCTCGGGGTGATCTCCGCGGAACTGGCCGAGGCCAAGCCGATGCACCGGCTGTTACAGGGCGAGGTCGGCTCCGGTAAGACCATCGTGTCGGTGCTGTCGATGCTGCAGATGGTCGATGCCGGATACCAGTGCGCTCTGCTGGCTCCGACGGAAGTCCTTGCCGCCCAGCACGCCCGGTCCGTCCGCGACATCCTCGGCCCGTTGGCGATGGCCGGGCAGCTCGGTGGGGCCGAGGGCGCGACCAGGGTGGCGCTGCTGACAGG
>JBFYOR010000301.1:0-4192 GCA_041303695.1 Mycobacterium sp.
TCGCCCCGGTGATGGGGGAGGTCGTCGCCGCTGCCGGACGGGGCATGCCGGTGCTGGGAATCTGCAACGGTTTCCAGATCCTGTGCGAAGCGGGGCTGCTGCCCGGTGCGCTCACCCGCAACGCGGGACTGCATTTCGTCTGCCGGGACGTGTGGCTGACGGTGGACTCCGTCACCACCGCCTGGACATCGCGCTTTGAGTCCGGTGCCGAGTTGCTGGTCCCGCTGAAGTCCGGCGAAGGCCGTTATGTGGCAAGCGAATCGGTGCTCGACGAACTCGAGGGCGAGGGCCGGGTGGTGTTCCGCTATGCGGACAACCCCAACGGCTCGATGCGCGGTATCGCCGGCGTCAGTTCGGCTGACGGTCGGGTCGTCGGACTGATGCCGCACCCCGAGCACGCAACCGAGGCGCTGACCGGACCGTCGGACGACGGCCTCGGCATCTTCTACTCGGCACTCGACGCGGTGCTGGCCGCCTGATATGACGGGGGCCACCGCGGGCGGGCTCTGTGAGTTCGTCGACGCGTCCCCGTCGCCGTTTCATGTCTGCGCCACAGTCGCGCAGCGGCTGCGGTCCGCCGGCTACACCGAACTCGCCGAGACCGACCGCTGGCCGGACACCGACGCGGGCCGGTTCTTCGCGGTGCGTGCCGGATCGCTGATCGCCTGGCACGCCACCGGCGGTCCGGCGCGCCCGTTTCGGATCGTCGGCGGCCACACCGACAGCCCCAACCTGCGGGTCAAACAGCATCCCGACCGCATTGTCGCCGGCTGGCAGGTGGTGGCGCTGGCACCCTACGGCGGGGCGTGGCTGAACTCCTGGCTGGACCGCGACCTGGGGTTGAGCGGCCGGCTTTCGGTGCGTGACCCGGATGCCGCCGGCGGGGTCGCGCACCTGTTGGTCCGGATCGACGAGCCGTTGCTGCGTGTTCCGCAACTGGCCATCCACCTCGCCGAGGACCGGGCTGCGCCCAGACTCGACCCGCAGCGCCACGTCAACGCCGTCTGGGGTGCCGGGCAGCGGCCGCGGTCGCTGTATGACCACATCGCAGAGCGCGCCGGGGTGCGGCCCGGTGACCTGCTGTCGGCCGATCTGATGACCCATGATCTGTCGCCGTCGCGGCTCATCGGCGCCGACGCCGATCTCGTCAGCGCACCGCGGCTGGACAACCAGGGCACCTGCTACGCCGGGCTGGAAGCGCTACTGGCCGCCGAACCGGGTTCCTACCTGCCGGTCCTGGCGCTGTTCGACCACGAGGAGGTCGGTTCGACCTCGGACCACGGCGCCGAATCGGACTTTCTACTGAGCACCCTCGAGCGCATCGTCCTCGGCCGGGGCGGGGACCGTCAGGACTTCCTGCGACTGCTGACCGCGTCGATGGTGGCCTCCGGCGATATGGCGCATGCCACCCACCCGAACTACCCGGATCGCCACGAACCGGGCCACCTCATCGCGGTCAACGGTGGTCCGGTGCTCAAGGTTCACCCGAATTTGCGCTACGCCACCGACGGCCGCACCGCGGCGGCGTTCGAACTGGCCTGCCGCCAGGCGGGGGTGCCACTGCAGCGCTACGAGCACCGCGCCGACCTGCCGTGCGGGTCGACGATCGGGCCGATGACCGCCGCACGCACCGGAATCCCGACCGTCGACGTCGGGGCGCCCCAGCTGGCCATGCACTCGGCGCGCGAACTCATGGGGGCGGCGGACGTCGAGACCTACAGCCTTGCACTGCAAGCATTTTTGGAGCCCCGATGAGTCTCAGCCTGGAGATGATCACCGTCGACTGCACGGACCCGCGGCGACTGGCCGACTGGTGGGCCACGGCCGTCGGCGGCTCCGTGGTGAACCTGCCGGGCGCCGATTTCGTCCTGGTGGCCCGCGAGGGCTGGCCGGCCCTGGGGTTCCAGCGTGTCGAGGCCCCAACGCCGGGGAAGAACCGGGTGCATCTGGACCTGATGGCGTCTGATCTCGACGCCGAGGTGAACCGCCTGGTCAGCCTCGGCGCCACCGAGACCGGCCGGCACGCGTTCGACGGCGGCTTCCGCTGGGTGGTGCTGGCCGATCCGGATGGCAACGCGTTCTGTGTGGCCGCGCCCCGGCCCTGAGCGCTCACTAGACTCAGCCCTGTGACGCACACCGTCGACACCGTCGAGCACGCCGAGGCAACCCCGGACCACCCGCAGCCCTACGCCGAACTCGGACTCAAGGACGACGAGTACCAGCGCATCCGCGAGATCCTGGGCCGGCGGCCCACCGACGCCGAACTGGCCATGTACTCGGTGATGTGGAGCGAGCACTGCTCGTATAAGTCCTCCAAGGTGCATCTGCGGTACTTCGGGGAGACCACCACCGAGCAGATGCGGCGCTGCATGCTCGCCGGTATCGGGGAGAACGCCGGGGTGGTCGACATCGGCGACGGCTGGGCGGTCACTTTCAAGGTCGAGTCGCACAACCACCCGTCCTATGTGGAGCCGTACCAGGGCGCGGCCACCGGGGTGGGCGGCATCGTCCGCGACATCATGGCGATGGGGGCCCGGCCGGTGGCGGTGATGGACCAGTTGCGCTTCGGCGCGGCCGACGCGCCCGATACCCGCCGGGTGCTCGACGGGGTGGTGCGCGGAATCGGCGGCTACGGCAACTCGCTGGGTCTGCCCAACATCGGCGGCGAGACGGTGTTCGACCCCTCCTATGCCGGCAATCCGTTGGTCAACGCGATGTGTGTCGGTGTGCTCCGCAAGGAGGACCTGCATCTGGCGTTCGCCTCCGGTGCGGGCAACAAGATCATCCTGTTCGGCGCCCGCACCGGCCTCGACGGCATCGGCGGGGTGTCGGTGCTGGCGTCGGACACCTTCGCCGGCGACGAGTCAGGCGCCGGCCGTAAGAAGTTGCCCAGTGTGCAGGTCGGCGATCCGTTCACCGAGAAGGTGCTCATCGAGTGCTGTCTGGATCTGTACTCGGCCGGACTGGTGATCGGCATCCAGGATCTCGGCGGCGCGGGATTATCTTGTGCCACATCGGAGTTGGCGTCCGCCGGAGACGGCGGGATGGCGATCGAACTGGAGAAGGTGCCGCTGCGCGCGGCGAACATGACCCCGGCCGAGGTGCTTTCCAGTGAGTCCCAGGAGCGCATGTGCGCGGTGGTCTCCCCGGAGAACGTCGAGAGTTTCATGGCGGTATGCCGCAAGTGGGATGTGCTGGCCACCGTCATCGGCGAGGTCGCCGAGGGAGACCGGCTGACCATCACCTGGCACGGCGAGACGGTCGTCGACGTTCCGCCGCGAACCGTCGCCCACGAGGGTCCGGTCTATCAGCGCCCGCTGGCCAGGCCGGACACTCAGGACGCGCTCAATGCCGACACCAGCGCGACGTTACCGCGACCGACGACCGGCGACGAGCTGCGGGCGACGATGCTCGCCCTGCTGGGCAGCCCACATCTGTGCAGCCGGGCATTCATCACCGAGCAGTACGACCGCTACGTTCGCGGCAACACCGTGCTCGCCGAGCATGCAGACGGCGGCGTGCTGCGCATCGACGAGCAGACTCAGCGCGGTATCGCGGTGTCGACCGATGCCTCCGGCCGTTACACCCAACTCGATCCCTACGCCGGCGCTCAGCTGGCGCTGGCCGAGGCCTACCGCAACGTCGCGGTCACCGGGGCCACCCCGGTGGCGGTCACCAACTGCCTGAACTTCGGGTCCCCGGAGGATCCCGGCGTCATGTGGCAATTCGCCCAGGCGGTGCGCGGGCTGGCCGACGGCTGTGCGGCACTGGGCATTCCGGTCACCGGTGGCAACGTCAGCTTCTACAACCAGACCGGTGCCACCCCCATCCTGCCCACCCCGGTCGTCGGGGTGCTCGGGGTGATCGACGACGTGCGCCGACGGCTGCCCACCGGACTGGGCAACGAACCGGGGGAGACGCTCTACGTCCTCGGTGACACCCGCGACGAGTTCGACGGCTCGATCTGGGCCCAGGTCACCGGCGACCATCTTGGCGGCCTGCCGCCCGCCGTCGATCTGGACCGGGAGAAGTTGCTCGCCGAGGTGCTCACCGCCGCCTCCCGCGACGGCCTGGTCTCAGCCGCCCACGACCTCAGCGAGGGCGGTTTGATCCAGGCCGTCGCGGGAGGCGGCGGTGAGCACCTCGGCGAGCAACTTCTCCCGGTCCAGATCGACGGCGGGCGGCAGGCCGC
>JBFYOR010000302.1:0-2926 GCA_041303695.1 Mycobacterium sp.
TGATCACGATGAGGCCCTGCACCGGGTTCGCAAGGCCGCCAAGCGACTTCGCTACCTGGCGGCCGCGACCGGCGCCTCGGACGTGTCCGCGGGGGCGAAAGTCATCCAGACTCTGCTCGGCGACCACCAGGACAGCGTGGTCAGTCGCGGCCATCTGCTGCGGGAGTCCGCCGCCGCGCATGCCGCCGGCGAAGACACCTTCACCTACGGGGTGCTGTACTGGCAGGAGACCGAACTGGCACAACGCTGCGGGGAGCAACTCGACGGCGCTCTCAAAGCGTTGCGCCGCAGCGTGCGCGACGCCTGTTAGGGCGGACGAGCTGGCCTATAAGCCGGATCCTGTTCCGCTGCGCCAGGCGCAGCGGCGGCGACCATCCATCTGGGCACACCGTCACCGGGTACCTCAAGCGGCCTACCCGCAGGCTCGGGCGAGCAGCCCTCAAGCGCCTGCGCAACCGCACGAATGCGGCCTCTTGGCCTTGCTTCGGGTGGGGTTTACCGAGCCACCCCGGTCACCCGGGATGCTGGTGCGCTCTTACCGCACCGTTTCACCCTTACCGCCCCTCCCCGAGGGGTTGAGCGGCGGTCTGTTTTCTGTGGCACTGTCCCGCGGGTCACCCCGGATTGCCGTTAGCAATCACCCTGCTCTGTGAAGTCCGGACTTTCCTCGACCCACCGAAGTGGGCCGCGGCCGCCCGGCCAACTCGTCCGCGGGTCTCAATTTACTGCTTCCACAGGGGCCACATTTTCTGGGTCCACGGGGGACACCCACCGCGCGGGGCTGACCTTCGGCGGTACGCCCTCAGCCGATCTTGCGGTAGACCAGCCAGCGCAGTTCGATCGGGCATTGTTCGCGGGGCACGTCGAACACGTCCAGACCGCAGACCCAGTTGGCATACCAACTGGTGGGGGGCCACTTCTCGGCCGGCAGATTGGCCTTCTCGTAGTCGTGGACGGAGTCGTCGGCGATCAGTTCCAACGGCAGACCGGCAACCGCCTCGGCGAGTTCGGGGTAGGTGAAGATCGAGGTGTAGGTCTGCTGGCCGAGTTCCCGCGCGGCGTCGTCGGGCTGATACCCGTCGCGGGCCAGGAACACGTTGAACACCAACTGTCCGCCCGGCGCCAGGCAGGCCGCAGCCAGCTCGAACATCCGCCGGACCTGATCGGTGGTCCGGAAGTCCGACACCACCTCCGACAACAGGATGAGCCGGTAGTCGGTTCGCAGATCCTCGACGGTCTCGAAGACGTCGCGCTGCAGGACCCGGACGTCCAGACCATCCCGGCGGGCCTCGTCGGTCAGGATCTCGGCGAACTTGACGGTCATCTCCACGGCGTCCACCGGATGGCCCCGGCGCGCCAATGCCAGGCTGTTGCGGCCGGTGCCGGCCCCGATGTCGAGCACCGGGAAGCCGGCCGGCTCGACCGCCGCGGCGGCCAGGTCCCACACCCGGGCGTCGGGTTCGGTACCGAACAGCGGCGGCTCCCGGGTGCTGACCCAGTTGTCGTAGGCCTCACCCACGGTGAACCACTGGGCCTTGACGTGGTAGCTCGCGGACAGGCCCACCGGCGATTCATAGCTGATCACGATGTTCGAGCGCGGCGAGGCCGCGTAGGACTCGGCCAACTGCCCGGCCAACACGTCCCGCAACTGCGCCAGATCCTCGGCGCTGAACCGGACCCCGATGCCGGCGAAGGTCTCATCACACATGGTGACGTAGTCCTCCACCATGCCCGGGACTGCCGGAACGGTGATTTCGCCCCGGACGATCGCGCGGCGCATCAGACGCCGGGTCATCGAGGGGCGAAGTGAGGACTGGGGCGGCAAATTCTCCACCCCGCTTCTCTACACGATCGGCGCCGCCCGGCGCAGCACGATCACGTTGTCGACCAGGATCGCCTCCTCGCCGTCCGGACCCCGGGCCGTGCGCTCGGCGCTGTCGACCCGGATCCGTTCCCACTGCGCGGGATCAAGTTCCAGTCCGGCGACCACGGCCTCCGCGGTGGGGAACTCGTGGTGGTGCTGGTGCAGCTTCGAGGCCCACGGCGGAGCGGCAGCGTGGTCGACGATCAGCAGCGTGCCCCCGGGCGCCAGCGCGGCGGCGGCCCGGCGCATGATCGCCGGCCGGTCCATCTCCAGGGTGCTGTGCAGGAACTGCGCCGACACGAGGTCGAACGGACCGTCGGGGAAGCTGCTGGTCAGCTCATGCTGCTGGAAGTCGATGCGGTCGGCCACCCCGCGGGCGGCAGCCGCCTCCCGGGCCCGGCTCAATGCCGTGCCCGAGACGTCGACGGCGACCACGGTCCAGCCGTGTTCAGCCAGCCAGATCGCGTCGGCGCCCTCACCGCAGCCGAGGTCCAGCGCCCGGGTTCCGGCGAGCTGCGGGACAACGTCCGCCAGTCGGGCGTTCACCCGTCCACTCCAGACCTGCGGCTTGGCCGCGTAGTGCTCCTCCCAGGTGGCCTCGTGGTCACCGGCGGGGTGGGTCATCGTGCGCTCCTGTTCGTGGGTTCCACGGCTTATCCACTGAGATACGACGTGTCGTTGACCAGCCGCACCGACGCACCGTCGTCGGGGTAGAACTCGGCGACGCTCAGCGAGGCCAGGTCCAGGTGCAGGCGGTGCAGGATCGACGGTCCCGCGGCCAGGGCCATACGCAACAGCGTCTTGATGGGTGTCACGTGCGAGACCACCAGCACGGTGGATGCACCGTGCTCGGCGACGATCCGGTCCCGGGCGCGCTGCACCCGGTGCGCCACTTCGTCGAAGCTCTCCCCGCCCGGGGCGGGCAGGCCGGTGTCCCGCAGCCAGCGGCCGTGCAGGTCCGGGTGGCGTTCGGCGGCCTCCGGGAAGGTCAGGCCCTCCCACTCGCCGAAGTCGGTCTCGATGAGGTCGTCGTCGACCCGCACCGGCAGTCCGAGCGCCCCG
>JBFYOR010000303.1:0-29353 GCA_041303695.1 Mycobacterium sp.
TTCGCTGCGGTGTTCTTCGTGGCCATCGGTCTGACGGTCGACCCCGCCGACCTGCTGCCCATGCTGCCGTTCGCGCTCGGGCTGGCCGCCGTGACCGCGGTGACGAAGATCATCACCGGCGGCTATGCCGCCAGCCGCGAGGGTGCCGCCCGCCGTGGCCAGCTTCGAGCCGGTACCGCGCTGATCGCCCGCGGCGAGTTCTCCCTCGTCATCATTGGTCTTGCCGCACTCAGCGTCGGTGGGATGTTGAGCGCCGTCGCCACCCCCTACGTTTTCATCCTGGCGGTAGCCGGGCCGGTGCTGGCACGCTTCAGCAAGTGAACCTGGCAGCATGATCAGCATGCAGACCGTGTTCGACCGTCCCGTTGACCAACGCCTCATCACCGCCGCATTGGCACCGGCGGTATTCGGGTCGATGTGGCTCGACCCCGATGTCGTGGGTCCCGCGCCGGATTACCCACGCGCGGCCGGTGCGCTGAGCTGTGACCTGCTGGTGGTCGGCGGCGGGTACACCGGGCTGTGGACGGCCCTGCACGCCGCCGAGAGAAACCCCGGTGCAACCGTCATGCTTGTCGAGGCCGAGCGTCTCGGCTGGGCTGCCTCCGGACGCAACGGCGGCTTCGTCGATGCCAGCCTGACCCACGGCGCCGAGAATGGAAAGTCCCGCTGGCCCGAGGAATTCGACCAGCTTCAGCGGATGGGGCTGGCCAACCTCGACGGAATGCAGGCCGATATCGAGACCTATCGCATGCGCGTCGACTGGGAGCGCACCGGCATGCTCAACGTGGCCACCGAGCCGTATCAGGTCGAGGGATTCCGCGAGGCGGCAGCCGAGGGGGAGGGACACTTCCTCAACGAGTCGGCGGTGCGGGCAGAGGTCAACTCGCCGACCTACCGCGCCGGCTTGTTCCTCCCGGACACCTGCGCGGTCGTCCAGCCGGCCCGGCTGGTGTTCGAACTGGCCCGGGCGTGCACGGAGAAGGGTGTGCAGATCTACGAGCACACCACTGCCGAATCCATCCACCGCGACGGCACCGGCGTGCGGGTCGGCACCGGCGCCGGAACCATCACCGCGCAGCGGGTGGTGCTGGCCACCAACGTTTTTCCCAGCCTGCTGCGCCGCAACCGACTGTTCACCGTTCCGGTCTACGACTACGTACTGGCGACCGAACCACTGACTGACGCTCAACTCGACAGCATCGGCTGGCGGGCGCGCCAGGGCATCAGTGACGCCGGTAACCAGTTCCACTACTACCGACTGTCCGCGGACAACCGGATTCTGTGGGGCGGCTACGACGCGATGTACTACTACGGCCGGCGGGTGGACCCGCGGCATGAGGACCGCCCGCAGTCGTTCCGCAAGATCGCGGGGCACTTCTTCATCACCTTCCCGCAGCTCGCCGAGGTCCGGTTCAGCCACCGCTGGGCCGGTGCGATCGACACCAGCACCCGGTTCTGTGCGCAATGGGGACTGGCCGGTCGGGGCCGGATCGCCTATGTCAACGGGTTCACCGGACTGGGGGTGGGGGCGGCCCGCTTCGCCGCGGATGTCTGCCTGGACCTGCTCGACGGCCGCCCCACCGAGCGCACCGAACTGGAGATGGTCCGCCGCCGGCCGCTGCCGTTCCCGCCTGAACCGGCGGCAAGTCTCGGCATCCAGGCCACCCGCTGGTCACTGGACCGGGCCGACCACCACGCGGGTCGTCGCAACCTGCTGCTGCGCACCCTCGACCGGCTGGGACTGGGCTTCGACTCCTGATAGCCCAGATCGGGAACGCCCACCCGCCCCCGGCCAGGGGTGATTTTCCAGTAGGCTCGGCCACGCCCGCCCGAGTCAGGAGGGCGGCCTAGAGGAGGTTAATTCAGTCGTGGGAGACACACTCAACGCAGGACAGAAGCTGGGTAAGGGCGATGCGCTCACATCCAACAACGGGGCCTACACGCTGACGCTGCAGGAGGACGGAAATCTCGTCCTGGCGATGCGCGGGGAGGCCGTGTGGGCCACCGGTACCAACGGCCAGGGCGTCGAACGTGCCGAGGTACAGAGCGACGGCAACTTCGTGCTGTACGCCGGCGACAAGCCGGTGTGGCACAGCGACACCAAGGGCAAGAAGGACGTCAAGCTGGTCGTCCAGGATGACCGCAACGTCGTCCTGTACTCCGGATCCGGGGCCGCCTGGACGACGCGCACCGAGACCGACGCCCCGCCGCCGCCCGTCGAGGTGGAGTTCGAGCCGGTCGCCAACGAGGTTCCGGCCCCGCCGGCACCGCGCACCCACACGGTCGCCTCCGGTGACACCCTGTTCAACATCGCCAAGCAGTACCTCGGCGACGGCAACCGCTACATGGAGCTGGCCAAGGCCAACAACATCCCCAACGCGGACCACATCGAGGTCGGTCAGGTCATCACGATCCCCTGACCTCAGGCCACTGAACTGGGGTTTAGCCAGGAACCGCAGGAACTTCCGGATTCGCGATAAAGAGTCGGTAACGATTCGCCATCCAGGCCGATACACACCTCGACACGCTGTTGCGATCCTTACCGGGTCGCCGACCGATTGAGGTGTATGGTGGCCGGTTTCCTGCGATCCGCAGTCCTCGCTGTGGCGGCCGGCGCCGCGCGCACCCCCCTGGCACCCGCCCCCACGGCGGCATCCGGCACCCAGGTGTTCCCCGGTATGGAGATCCGCCAGGGTTCCACCGTGTGCACCCTCGGTTTCATCGACCCCGTCGCACGGATCGCATTCTCCGCAGGCCACTGCCGCGGCAACGGCACGGTCACCGACCGCGCCGGGCGCTTCATCGGCGTGGTGGCCACCTCCCGGGACAACACCCCCGACGGCACGGTGGTCCGGACCGACCAGGTGATCGCCGACTACCAGACCATCAGGCTTGCCGGCGACGTCGCCATCAGTACCGTGCTTCCCGGCGGCCGCCAACTGGTGGTCGACCCGGGCGCTCAGATCACCCCCGGTCAGCCGATCTGCCACTTCGGTGTGGTCACCGGGGAAAGTTGCGGGACGGTTGAGCGGGTCAACAACGGCTGGTTCACCATGCACAACGGCGTGGTCAGCCGCAAGGGCGACTCCGGCGGGCCGGTCTACACCCTGGCCGGCGACGGCACCGCCGTGATCCTCGGGCTGTTCAACAGCACCTGGGGCGATCTGCCTGCCGCGGTGTCCTGGCAGGCCACCAGCCGGCAGGTCCAGGAGGACACCGTGGCGGCCGGGACCATCGTCAATGTCGCCGGTACCGACGCCCAGCTGAAGGCAAACTAGAACACGTTCTAGCCACGGGGTCGGCGCGGCGATATCCTCGTCGGAATGAGCGGACTCGATCTTCCCGCAACACTGGACTCCGACGACCTGACCGAGGTCTCCGATGACGTCGACGTGGTCGTCATCGGATTCGGAATCGGCGGTGGCTGCGCGGCGGTCACCGCTGCCGCCGGTGGTGCCCGGGTGCTCGTTCTGGAACGCGCGGCGGTGGCCGGCGGAACGACTGCGCTGGCCGGTGGCCACTTCTACCTCGGCGGCGGGACAGCGGTCCAGCAGGCCACCGGCCATCCGGACAGCGCCGAGGAGATGTACAAGTATCTGGTTGAGATGTCGCGGGACCCCGAACACGACAAGATCCGCGCCTACTGTGACGGCAGCGTCGAGCATTTCAACTGGCTCGAGGACCTCGGTGTGCACTTCGAGCGCAGCTATTACCCGGAGAAGGCAGTCATCCAGCCCGGCACCGAGGGGCTGATGTACACCGGAAACGAAAAGGTCTGGCCCTACAAGGATCTGGCAGTCCCGGCCCCGCGCGGACATAAGGTTCCCGTTCCCGGCGACACCCAGGGTGCGGCCATGGTGATCGACCTGCTGCTCAAGCGTGCGGCAGAACTCGGCGTCGCGATCCGTTACGAAACCGGCGCGACGAATCTGGTGATCGACGACGGCGCGGTCGCCGGGGTCGGCTGGAAGCGATTCGGCGAGACCGGGGTGATCCGGTGCACATCCGTGGTGATCGCCGCGGGCGGTTTCGTGATGAACGCCGATATGGTGGCCGCCTACACACCCAATCTGGCCGAAAAGCCATTCGTCCTCGGCAACACCTACGACGACGGACTCGGTATCCGGCTGGGGGTATCTGCCGGGGCGGCCACCAAACACATGGATCAGGCCTTCATCACCGCGCCGGCCTACCCGCCAGCGATCCTGCTGACCGGTATCGTCGTCAACAACCTCGGGCAGCGGTTCGTCGCCGAGGACTCCTACCATTCGCGCACATCGGGTTTCGTGATGGATCAGCCCGATCACGCGGCCTTCCTGATCGTCGACGAGGATCACCTGCAGCGCCCGGAATTCCCGTTGATCAAGTTCATCGACGGCTGGGAGACGGTGCCGGAGATGGAAGCCGCCCTCGGCATCCCGGCCGGCAACCTGGTCGCGACGCTGAACCGCTACAACTCCTTCGCTGCCGAGGGTGAGGATCCCGACTTCCACAAACAGCCGGAATTCCTGGCGCCCCAGGACAACGGCCCGTGGGCGGCGTTCGACCTGTCGCTGGGCAAGGCGCTGTACTCCGGTTTCACAGTCGGGGGACTGGCCACCAATGTCGACGGGCAGGTGCTGCGCGAGGACGGCTCGGTGATTCCCGGGCTGTACGCGGCCGGGGCATGTGCGTCCAACCTCGCCCAGGACGGCAAGGGCTATTCCAGCGGGACACAGTTGGGGTCCGGATCGTTCTTCGGCCGTCGTGCGGGCGCGCACGCGGCGGCGGCCGCGCAGGCCGGTTAGATTCCGGCGGAGTCCGGGCGCCGGTCGAGTTCCCACTTGCCGCCACCCAGCAGTCGCAGGTGGTTCTCGTGATGCTGTTCGACGGTCCCGCGGTGGGTGACGGACACGATGATGGCCGCCGGGAGCCGGGTGCGCAGCAGCCGGTAGATGGCGAACTCCTGGCCCTCGTCGATCGCCGAGGTCGACTCGTCGAGGAAGATCACCTTCGGCTTCTGCAGCAGCACCCGGGCGAAGGCGATGCGCTGCTGCTCACCGGGGGAGAGCACCTTCGCCCAGTCCTGCACGTCGCTGAGCCGCCCGGCGAGGTGGCCCAGCGCCACCTCGTCGAGCACGCGGACGATATCGTCGTCGTCATTCGTGGATTCCTGCCGCGGGTAGGACAGCACCGCACGAAGGTCACCGAGTGGCAGGTAGGGCAGCTGGGACAGGAACATGGCATCGCCGTCGCCGTCGGGCCGCAGCATCGTCCCGGTGCTGTAGGGCCACAGCCGGGCGATACTGCGCAGCAGGGTGGTGCGGCCGCAGCCGGACGGCCCGGTGATCACCAGTGAATCGCCCGGCAGCAGCCGCAGGTCCAGACCCTCGATCAGGGTCTTGCCCGCGGGATTGCGAACCTCGATGTCGCGCAACTCAATTGATCCGTCGTTGCTCGGCCCGGCGCTGAGCCTGGGCAATGCCCGGGCCTGCTCATTGGCGTCCACCAGGCCGTCGAGGCGGATGATGGTGGCCCGGTAGGCGGCGAAGTAGTCGTAGATGGACCGGAAGAACGACAGCGAATCGTGGACGTTGAAGAACGCGGTCGCCGACTGGGTGACGTCGCCGAAGGTGATCTGACCGTTGAACAGCCGTTGGGCCTGGACGACCAGAGGCAGCGGGTTGATGATCTGGTTGATCGACTGGTTCCAGCCCAGCAGTGCCAGGGTGCGCACCACATAGCCGCGATAGTTGGCGATGATGGCGGCGAAACGTGCGCCCAGAATGGACTTCTCGGCGTCTGCCCCGCGGTAGAAGCTGATCGATTCGGCGGCGTCGCGCATCCGCACCAGGGCGTAGCGGAACGCGGCGTTGGTGAGCTCGTTGCGGAAGTTGAACCGGATCAGCGGGCGGCCGATCCAGAAGGCGATCACCGTGGTGGCGAACACGTAGGCCAGGGCGATCCAGAACAGCGCGTGGTCGATGGTGAACCCGAAGAATGTCAGCGGCCCGGACAGGTTCCACAGGATCGGCGTGAAGGCGACCACCGACACCATCGCGTTGATCGCACCGAACAGCAGCGTCGTCGTGGTGCCGACGGTCGGGGTGTTGGCGCCGGTGCCGGTTCCCGCGGTGAAGCTGTCGATGTCGAGTTGGATCCGCTGGTCGGGATTGTCGATCGGCTGGTCGAGGAATCTGCCGCGGTAAAAGGACTCGTCGTCGAGCCAGTCCCCGGTAAGCCGGTCGGTCAGCCAGACCCGCCAGCGAATGATGAAGCGCTGGGTCAGATAGATGTCGACCATCTGCCGGCCGACGTACACCGCGGCGATGACGATAAAGGTGATGATCGCCGTCCAGAAACCCCGCACCCCGGAGTCGCGGACCGCCTGGTTGCCGCCGCCGGCACCCTCGAATGCGACCTGCAGCGAGGAATACAGGTCGTTGGCCTGATAGCTCAGCAGCACATTGAGTCGCACCGTGATCAGCGTGAAGAACAGCAGCACGCCGAGCCACGCCCAGACCGCCAGGCTGCCGCGGCCGCGGAAGTAGTCGCCGGTCACCCGCCAGAACTGCCGGCCCCACGTGGTGTAGCGGGCCAGCAGTACCAGCACGACGACCGTCGCGACGGCCGTGATCAGCCACGCCTTACCGGCCCACAGCAACGACTGCGGGATCTCGTTGGCCCAGTCCAGCGAGGGCTCGTACATCTCCATCGCAGCCCAGCCTTACAGCAATCCCGTCAGAGGGGTGCCGGTTCGGTTCCCTGGACCCGCCCGAGCCGCCAGGCTCCTTCGCCGAGCAGCTCCAAGTGCTTGTCGTGGTACTGGTCCACGGTCGGCCGATGACTCACGCTGACCAGGATGGTGTCGGGCAACTCGGTGCGAACCAGGTCGTAGACCACGAACTCCAGACCTTCGTCGAGGGCGGAGGTGGCTTCGTCGAGCAACGCCACCTTGGGCTTGGTAAGCAGAATCCGGGCGAACGCAACCCGTTGCTGCTCGCCGGGGGAGAGCACCTTGGCCCAGTCCTCTTCCTCGTTGAGCCGACTGGTCAGGTGCGGCAGTGCGACTTTGGACAGCATCCGCTGCAGATCCTCGTCGGGGATATCGCCGGAACCCGCCGGATAGGACAGCACTGTGCGCAGATCGCCCAGCGGGACATAGGGCATCTGGGACAGGAACATGGTCTGGTGGCCCTCGATGGGGCGGTGCACCGTTCCCGTTGTGTACGGCCACATCTGGGCCAGGCTGCGCAGCAGTGTGGTCTTGCCGCTACCGGACCGGCCGGTCACCACCATGGAGTCGCCCGGTTCCAGCCGCAGATCCAGCGGATCGACAAGTTGGCTGCCGCCGGGCGTGCGGACCTCGACGCGGCGCAGTTCCAGGGAACCGTCGGTGCTGGGCACGGTCTCCAGGCTCGGCATCTCCCGGGCCAGGTGGTTGGCCTCGACCAGCCCGTACAGCCGGATGATCGAGGCGCGGTAGGCGGCGAACTGGTCGTAGGCGTTGCGGAAGAACGACAGTGAGTCGCTGATATTGGAGAAGGCGCTCGCCGACTGGGTCACGTCGCCGAAGTCCATCTTGCCGCTGAACAGATTCGGGGCCTGCACGATCAACGGCAGCGGAGTGATGATCTGGCTCATCGCCAGGTTCCAGCCGGTGAACTGCAACGTCCGGCGCACGTAGCCGCGGTAGTTGGTGATGATGTTGTCGTAGCGGGTTTTGAGCAGGCCCCGCTCGGTGGACTCACCCCGGTAGAAGCCGACCGCCTCGGCGGCGTCGCGCAGGCGCACCAGCGAATAGCGGAACGCGGCGTTGGTCAACTCGTTGCGGAAGCTGAACCGGATCAGTGGCCGGCCTATCCAGAACGCCACCACGGTGGCGAAGAACACGTAGACGAACGCCACCCAGAACAGGGCCTTGGGCAGCGTGATGCCGAAGACCGTGACGTCGTAGGACAGGTTCCACAGGATCGGGATGAAGGCCACCACGGTCGACACCGAGGAAATGGCGCCGAACACCAGCATCGACCCGGTTCCCACGGTGGGCGAGTTCGGCGAACCGCCGGTCCCGGTGGTGAAGATGTCGACATCGGCCTGGATGCGCTGGTCCGGATTATCGGTGTGGGAGTCGGTGAACCGGCCGCGGTAATAGGCCCGGTCGCCGAGCCAGTCGCCGGTGAGGCGGTCGGTGAGCCAGGTGCGCCACCGGATGATGAACCGCTGGGTCAGGTAGATATCGAGCATCACCTGGCTGATGTAGATGGTGGCCAGGATCCCGAAGATGATCAGCGCGTTCCAGAAGCCGCGGATGGCGTCGGCGCGCATGACCTCCTCATTGGCACTGGTGGCCTCGAAGGCGACCTGCAACGAGGTGTACAGATCATTGCTGAAGAAGCTGATCAGCACGTTGATCCGGACCGAGATCATTACCGAGAGCAACAGCACGCCCAGCCAGATCCACAGCTTCACCGCCGAGCGGCCCTTGAAGTAGTCGCCGGTGATACGCCAGTACTGCCGGCCCCATACGGTGAACCGGGCCAGCAGGACCAGCACGATCATGGTCAACGCCGCCGAGATCGCCCAGGCCTTCAGGATCCACAACAGCGACGGGACCAGTTCATGGCCCCAGTCCATGGACGGTTTGTACGGCTCCAACGCGCTCTCCTCCCTGCGGCGGCAGTCCCCGGCGAAAGCTACCGCAGCATCGGGGTTCGAGCATCAACACAGGGCGCTTTAGGCTCAGGATATGGCCAGAGCCGACGGCAGGTGAGCGCGCAACGTCGCCTGGTGTACGTCAGCCATCAGCTCGGGGGCTACGACGGCGTGAGCATCGAGGCCCACAAGTGGATGGTTGCTCTCGGTGCCCTTGGGTTCGAGGTGACCGCTGCAGCGGGCCGTCTGCTCACCCCTAACCTGGCGGGAGCAACTCCACTGCTGCTGCCCTCGCTGTGGCGTCCGGAACTCGACTCCGGCCGATTCGGGGAAGCGCCGCCGCTGAACGATTCCGAGATCGCGGCGGTGATCGAGGCCGGCGGGGGGCCAGGTGGCCACGCGATACTCGATAACGTCGCGACCCTGCCCACCGCCACCGACAACGTCCTGCGTCTGGTCGCCGCACTGAAGGCGGCTGGGATGCGAATGCTGATCCGCCATCACGACCCGCACTGGGATGAGGTCACCCGGCGGTCCGACGAGCGCTTCCCCATCGCCCCGGCCGGCTCCCGCCACGTCGCGATCAGCGGCCATCTCCGGGACCGTTTGCGCGAGTACCGGGGCATCGAGGCCAAGGTGTGCTTCAACACCCTCGACATGGACCGGCTGCGCGGCGGGGATCGAGTCGGTTGTCGGCGCTCGTTGGGCATTTCCGCCCGCGACCTGGTCCTGCTCCACCCGGCCACCCCTTATCCGCGTAAGGCGGCCGATGTGGCTGCGAGATTCGCCGACGCCGTCGCCGCCGCATGGGATGGCCGGGTCGTGTACTGGCTCACGGGCGGCAGCCGGGATCCGTTGGCGGGCCAGGGCCGATACGTCTTCATCACCGGCCGCGCCACCAGCCCGGCCGACATGTACGCCGCGACAGATGCCGTGCTGCTCACCTCGTCGTGGGAGGGTTGGGGTAATCCCGCCCCGGAGGGCGCCGCCCTGGGTTTGCCGGTTGTCACCGGCCAGTGGCCGGCCTTGGCAGAGATGCGCCGACTCGGTTTGCGCGATATTCCGGTGGCGGCCCCCGACGCCGTGGCCCGGCTTCTGTCGGAGTTGGGCGGCCGTGCCGTTCATCGGGTCGAGGAACTACGCACCGCTCTCGACGGTTCGCGGCTGTCGCTCGAGCTTGAGGAACTGCTGTCGATCCCCGGATCGCCGCCCGACCACGCAGGCCGGTAGACCGCCGGTACCGTTGAGCGCGTGCAGAAGAGTACTTCCAAGACCCCCGGGTCCGGTCAGGGCCGTATCAGCCGGGGCTTCTGGCGACTGCTGGGTGCGACCACCGCCAAGGTCGAGGCCCAGTCGATGGCCGAGGTGGATGCCTCAGCCGAGTTCGACGACAAGGCCCGCGGTCTGGACGACGAGCAGCTGGCCAAAGCCGCCCAACTGCTGGAACTGGGCGATCTGGCCGACGCGGCCGACATCCCGCAGTTTCTGGCCATCGCCCGAGAGGCCGCCGAGCGCAGCACCGGGCTCCGTCCGTTCGACGTGCAGCTGCTGGGGGCGCTTCGGATGATGGCCGGAGACGTCATCGAAATGGCCACCGGCGAGGGCAAGACGCTGTCCGGGGCGATCGCCGCCGCCGGATACGCACTGGCCGGCCGAAACGTCCACGTGGTGACCATCAACGACTACCTGGCCCGCCGCGACGCCGAGTGGATGAGCCCACTGATCGAGGCGATGGGACTGACGGTGGGCTGGATCACCGCCGAATCGACCCGCGAGGAACGCAAGGCTGCCTACCAGTGCTCGGTCACCTATGCCTCGGTCAACGAGATCGGCTTCGACGTGCTGCGCGACCAGTTGGTCGCCGACCCGGCCGACCTGGTGTCGCCCAATCCCGATGTGGCGCTGATCGACGAGGCCGACTCGGTGCTGGTCGATGAGGCACTGGTGCCGCTGGTGCTGGCCGGTACCACGCACCGGGAGACCCCAAAGCTGGAGATCGTGCGACTGGTCGGCGAGCTGAACCCGGGTCAGGACTTCGCGACCGACGCCGACAACCGCAACGTCCACCTCACCGAGGCCGGCGCCCAGAAGCTGGAGAGGGCCCTCGGCGGTATCGATCTGTACTCCGAGGACCACGTCGGCACCACCCTGACTGAGGTCAACGTCGCCCTGCACGCGCATGTGCTGTTGCAACGCGATGTGCACTACATCGTCCGGGACGGCGCGGTGCAGTTGATCAACGCCTCCCGGGGGCGGATCGCGTCGCTGCAGCGCTGGCCCGACGGGCTGCAGGCCGCCGTCGAAGTCAAGGAGGGCATCGAGACCACCGAGACCGGCGAGGTGCTCGACACCATCACGGTTCAGGCCCTGATCAACCGCTATCCCACCGTGTGCGGGATGACCGGTACCGCGCTGGCCGCCGGGGAGCAGCTGCGCCAGTTCTACTCCCTCGGCGTCTCGCCGATACCGCCCAACACTCCCAATGTGCGCGCCGACGAGCCGGACCGGGTGTACATCACCGCCGGCGCCAAGAACGACGGCATCGTCGACCACATCACCGAGGTGCACGCCACCGGTCAGCCCATCCTGGTCGGCACCCAGGACGTCGCCGAGTCCGAGGACCTGCACGCCCGGCTGCTGCGCCGCGGGGTGCCGGCCGTTGTTCTCAACGCCAAGAACGACGAGGAAGAGGCCCGGGTGATCGCCGAGGCCGGCAAGCTCGGCGCGGTCACGGTATCGACCCAGATGGCCGGCCGCGGCACCGATATCCGGCTCGGCGGATCCGACGCCGCCGACGACTCCGAGGAGAAGAAGGCCGTCGCCGATCTCGGCGGACTGCATGTGATCGGCACCGGCCGGCACCGCACCGAGCGGCTGGACAACCAGTTGCGCGGCCGTACCGGCCGCCAGGGCGATCCCGGCTCGTCGGTGTTCTTCTCCAGCTGGGAGGACGACGTCGTCGCCGCCCACCTCGAGGCCGGCAAGCTGCCCACGGAGTGCGACGAAACCGGCCGTATCACCAGCCCCAAGGCGACCGCACTGCTGGATCACGCCCAGCGGGTGGCCGAGGGCCGGCTGCTTGACGTGCACGCCAACACCTGGCGCTACAACCAGCTGATCGCCCAGCAGCGCTCGATCATCGTCGAACGGCGCAACACCCTGCTGAGTACGCCCGCCGCCCGCGAGGAACTGCAGGAGCTGTCGCCCGAGCGGTACGCCGAACTGGCTGAACTGGTCTCCGAGGATGAGCTGGAACGCATCTGCCGGGGGATCATGCTCTACCACCTCGACCGCGGCTGGGCCGATCACCTGGCCTACCTCTCCGACATCCGGGAGAGCATCCACTTGCGGGCGCTGGGCCGGCAGAACCCGCTCGACGAGTTCCACCGGCTGGCCGTCGACGGGTTCGCCCATCTGGCCGCCGACGCCATCGAGGCATCGCAGCAGACGTTCGAGACGGCCAATGTCCTGGAAGACGAGCCCGGGCTGGACCTGTCCAAGCTGGCGCGCCCCACCTCGACCTGGACCTACATGGTCCACGACAACCCGATGCGGGACGACTCGATGTCGGCGCTGAGTCTGCCGGGCGTATTCCGCTAGGTTCATCACCATGCAGGGCCGGGTATGGACGATCCCCAACGTCCTGAGCGTGGTCCGGCTGATCCTGGTGCCGGTATTCCTGTACCTGCTGCTGGTTGCGCACAACTACGGCCCGGCGGTCGCCATTCTGATGTTCGGCGGTGTCTCGGACTGGGCTGACGGCAAGATCGCCCGGCTGGTGGCCAACCAGTCGTCCCGGCTGGGAGAGCTGCTCGACCCGCTGGTCGACCGTATCTACATGGTGGCCGTGCCGGTCGGCCTGGCGCTGGCCGGCGTGGTGCCGTGGTGGCTGGTCGCCGGTCTGCTCGGTCGCGACGTGGTGCTGGCCGCCACCTTGCCGGTGGTGCGAAGCCGAGGCGTGACGGCCCTGCCGGTGACCTATATCGGCAAGGCTGCGACGTTCGCGCTGATGTCCGGTTTCCCGTTGATCCTGTTGGGGCAGTGGGATTCTGGCTGGAGCCGTGCGGTGGGGGCATGCGGGTGGGCCTTCGTGATCTGGGGCACCGGTATGTACCTGTGGTCGGCGGTGCTCTACCTACTGCAGGCGCGACTGGTGGTGCGCGAGCTACCGAGAGTGCAATCCCGCTCCTGATGTGGCCGTGTTGCGACAACCGAAACCGCGCCAATACGCTCAGCCGGTGAAGTGAGCGGCCCGGACGGCATTCAGACCACTGCAGGGCCCGTAACCGAATGAGGAGCACCGTGAGCGACATCCCCGCCGACCTGCGCTACACCGTCGAGCACGAGTGGGTCCGCCGCACCGCCGAGGACACCGTGCGGGTCGGTATCACCGACTTTGCGCAGTCCTCGCTCGGTGACGTCGTCTACGTGCAACTGCCCGATATCGGCACCGAGGTCAGTGCGGGCGCATCGTTCGGGGAGGTGGAGTCCACCAAGTCGGTTTCGGATCTCTACGCGCCGATGTCGGCGACGGTGGTCGCGGTCAACGCTGACCTCGAGGGCAGCCCGCAGCTGATCAACTCCGATCCCTACGGCCAGGGCTGGCTGTTGGAGTTGCGCGCCGACGCCGATACCCTCGATCAGGGGCTGGATGCGCTGCTCGATGCGGCTGCCTATGGAGACACCCTGTCCTGACGGTCCAGGCCTGAGAATGCAGGCCGGGGGTTTTCCGGCCAGGGCGTTCGGTTGTTAGGGTGCCTGCCGGACACGCGATCCTGCGGTGAACGGGCACATCGGCCCCCGCGCAACGGTACGGTCAAGTGAAACTTATGACGGTTCGAATCGGCAGTCAGTGAGGAGCATCGGGTGACGGAGATGGACCGGCAATCGGGGGCCGACGAGACCTCTGACGAGGTCACCGTGGAGACGACGTCGGTCTTCCGCGCCGATTTCCTGAACGACCTCGACGCCCCTGCCAGCCCCGTCGGCGAAACCTCGGTGTCCGGGGTCGAGGGGCTGCCGGCGGGTTCGGCGCTGTTGGTCGTCAAGCGCGGCCCGAATGCGGGTTCGCGTTTCCTGCTCGACCAGCCGACCACCTCGGCGGGCCGGCACCCCGACTCCGACATCTTCCTCGACGACGTCACGGTCAGCCGTCGTCATGCCGAGTTCCGGCTCGAGGGCAACGAGTTCCAGGTGGTCGATGTGGGCAGCCTCAACGGCACCTACGTCAACCGGGAACCGGTCGACTCGGCCATCCTGTCCAACGGTGATGAGGTGCAGATCGGGAAGTTCAGGCTGGTATTCCTGACCGGGCCCCGGTTGTCCGGGAGCCAAGGTGGTGCCGACAGCTAGTGACCGCCCCCGATAGTCCTGCGCCGGCCGGGATGTCGATCGGAGCGGTATTGGACCTGCTGCGGCCGGACTTCCCGGACGTCACGATCTCCAAGATCCGGTTCCTCGAAGCGGAGGGCCTGGTCACCCCCGAGCGAAGCCCGTCGGGCTATCGGCGGTTCACCGCCTACGACTGTGCCCGGCTGCGGTTCATCTTGACCGCGCAGCGCGATCAGTATCTGCCGCTGAAGGTCATCAAGGCGCAGCTCGATGCCCAACAGGACGGCGAACTGCCCGAGCAGCGCTCGGCCTACCCGGTCCCGCGGCTGGTCACCGTCGACCCCGACCACGGCTCCGACCGCGGCTCCGATCGCGATGCGACCCGTGCGGCCGGTATCGGGACGCCCGCGCAGGTCCGCCTGAGCCGGGAGGATCTGCTGGCGAGGTCCGGGGTCCGCGAGGATTTGATCACCGCGTTGTGCCGCTCCGGAATCATCACCACCGGACCGGGCGGACTCTTCGACGAACACTCGGTGGTGATTGCGCAGTGCGCGGCCGCACTCGGGGAGTACGGCGTGGAGCCCCGCCACCTCCGTGCGTTCCGGTCGGCCGCCGACCGGCAGTCCGACCTCGTCGCGCAGATCGCCGGTCCGGTGGGCAAGGCGGGCCGGACCGGAGCCCGCGACCGCGCCGACGACCTGGCCCGCGAGGTGGCCGCACTGGCCATCACACTGCACACGTCGCTGATCAAGTCCGCGGTGCGCGACGTTCTGGATCGGTGAGGACTAGACTCCTGCAATGACTGCTGAGGATGGGCGGAGGTGCGCGGTATGGCCGAGGTTCGAGTGGTTGGAATTCGTGTCGAACAGCCCGCCAATCAGCCGGTTCTGATGCTGCGTGAAGAGGGCGGGGACCGCTACCTGCCCATCTGGATCGGGCCGAACGAGGCGAATGCGATCATCCTCGAGCAGCAGGGCGTGGAGCCGGCCCGACCGCTCACCCATGACCTGTTCCGCGATGTCATTGGCGCCCTGGGGCATTCACTCAAGGAAGTTCGCATCGTCGATCTGCAGGAAGGCACGTTCTACGCCGACCTGATCTTCGACAAGAACGTCCGGGTATCGGCGCGGCCGTCGGACTCGGTGGCGATCGCACTTCGGATGGGCGTGCCCATCTACGTCGAGGAGGCCGTCCTTGACGAGGCCGGTCTGCTGATGCCCGACGACAACGATGAGGAACCGGGCGGCACGGTCCGCGAGGACGAGGTCGAGAAGTTCAAGGAGTTCCTCGACAGCATCTCGCCGGACGACTTCAAGGCCACCTGAGCGCCCTGTCGAACCGGTTCGGCCTGCCAAGATTACGGATGCGTCTCATCTGGGTCATGGGCGTGCCGACACGCCAACGGATGCATCGGCGCCAACGCTGTGGCGGCCATACTTCGGTTGCGACTTGGGTTGCGGCATAGCCCCGACCGCTGGTCGGTAGGGCGTATGCTCAGTGCACTTGCGAGCGCGGCCTTGTCGGCGGGCGGCGGGTTGGAACGGCGAGAGGACATACCGTGGGTGACGAGCCACGTCAGGAACAGTTGGATTTCGCTGTCCCCACCGGCCGTTACGAGGACGTTCCGCCAGCCGTTGCAGCGGTGAGCACCCCCGTGCAGGGCGGTTTGTTCCCGGACAACTCGGTGCCCGACGAACTCGTCGGTTACCGCGGCCCCAGCGCCTGCCAGATCGCCGGGATCACCTACCGGCAGCTGGACTACTGGGCTCGCACCTCACTGGTCGTGCCGTCGATCCGGGGCGCGGCGGGCTCGGGGAGCCAGCGGCTGTATTCGTTCAAGGACATCCTGGTCCTGAAAATCGTCAAGCGGTTGCTCGACACCGGTATCTCGCTGCACAACATCCGGGTCGCGGTCGACCACCTGCGCCAGCGTGGCGTGCAGGATCTGGCCAACATCACCCTGTTCTCCGATGGCACCACGGTCTACGAGTGCACCTCGGCTGAAGAGGTCGTCGACCTGCTCCAAGGGGGCCAGGGCGTGTTCGGCATCGCGGTGAGCGGAGCGATGCGGGAACTCACCGGTGCGATCGCCGATTTCCCCGGCGAGCGCGCCGACGGCGGCGAGTCGATCCCGGCACCCGAGGACGAACTGGCCTCGCGGCGTAAGACCCGCGACCGCAAGATCGGCTAGGTCCCCCAGGGTCAAATCCGGGGGCGAGCAGACACAAACTCGCACGATCTGGGGCTCCCCGATGCGACTTTGCGGCTGCTCGCGGCTAGACTGAGCCCTGCATCGACCTTGTGCGGGAGAGTTCCGTGGCACCCAGCCGCGGACGCCGAAGGAGCAACACCTCTCCGTCAATCTCTCAGGCACCCGGACCGCGCTTGGACGCGATGCCTCTGGAAAGCGGTGGCGTTCGGTCACCCGCCGATGGGGAAAGGCGCTCCGGCGCTGAATCTCTCAGGCACCAACGACAGAGGGAGAGGACGCCGCAGCCGAATCAGGAGTGCTGAGTGTCCGATATCTGTGATTCCGTTTTCGCCGCCCGCCATATCGGGCCGGACGACGAGGCTCTGACCAGGATGCTCGGCGTCATCGGCGTCGCATCCCTCGATGAACTGGCGGCCAAGGCATTGCCCGCCGGAATCCTCGACGCCCTGACCGATGGCGGAGTCGCTCCCGGGCTGCAGGCCCTGCCGGCCCCGGCCACCGAACACCAGACGCTGACCGAACTGCGCGAGATCGCCGACGCCAGCACCATCGCCGTGTCGATGATCGGCCAGGGCTATTACGACACGCTGACCCCGCCGGTGCTGCTCCGCAACATCATGGAGAACCCGGCCTGGTACACCGCCTACACCCCCTATCAGCCGGAGATCAGCCAGGGCCGACTGGAGGCGCTGCTGAATTTCCAGACCATGGTCGCCGATCTGACCGGTCTGGACATCGCCAACGCCTCGATGCTCGACGAGGGCACCGCGGCCGCCGAGGCGATGACGCTGATGCACCGGGCGAGCCGCGGATCGTCGCACCGGCTGGCCGTCGATTCCGATCTGTTCACCGCCACCGCCGCCATCCTGGCCACCCGCGCCGAACCGCTGGGCATCGAGATCGTCACCGCGGACCTCCGCAACGGACTGCCCGACGGCGAGTTCTTCGGCGTGATCGCCCAGCTGCCCGGAGCCAGCGGCCGGGTCACCGACTGGACCAAACTGGTCGATCAGGCCCACGAGCGCGGTGCGCTGGTATCCCTCGGCGCGGACCTGCTTGCGCTGACGCTGATCGCCCCGCCCGGCGAGGTGGGCGCCGACGTGGCGTTCGGCACCACGCAGCGGTTCGGTGTGCCGATGGGGTTCGGTGGCCCGCACGCCGGATACCTGGCGGTGCACACCAGCCACGCCCGGCAGCTGCCGGGCCGGCTGGTCGGGGTGTCGGTGGATGCGGATGGCTCGCCCGCGTACCGGTTGTCGCTGCAGACCCGTGAGCAGCACATCCGGCGGGACCGGGCGACTTCGAACATCTGCACCGCCCAGGTGCTGCTGGCGGTGATGGCCGCCATGTATGCCAGTTACCACGGTGCGGATGGACTGCGCGCGATCGCCCACCGGGTGCACGGCCACGCCAGAGCGGTGGCAGCCGGACTCGGTGCAGTCGAACAGAGCGCAGCCGGTATCGAACTGGTGCACGACACCTTCTTCGACACCGTGCTCGTCCACGTGCCGGGGCGGGCGGCGCAGTTCCAGGCCGCCGCGCGGGAGCGCGGAATCAACATCTGGCGGGCCGACGCCGATCATGTGTCGGTGTCCTGCGACGAGGCCACCACCGATGAGCATGTCGCACTGGTGCTGGAGGCTTTCGGAGCCGCGGCGGCGGCGACATCGGGCCACGGAGCCGCGGCGGCGGCGACATCGGGCCACGAAGCGCAGCCCATCGGTGATTTCAAGGGACCCGAAATCAGTTCGCGCACAACCGGATTCCTGACCCATCCGGCCTTCAGCCGGTATCGCACCGAGACCTCGATGATGCGGTATCTGCGCGAGCTCTCCGATAAGGACATCGCGCTGGATCGCAGCATGATTCCGCTGGGTTCGTGCACGATGAAGCTCAATTCCGCCGCCGAGATGGAGTCGATCACCTGGCCGGAGTTCGGCCGCCAGCATCCGTTTGCCCCGGCGGAGGACGCTGCGGGCCTGCGGCGGTTGATCGGCGACCTGCACGAGTGGCTGACCGGCATCACCGGCTACGATGCGATCTCGTTGCAGCCCAACGCCGGTTCGCAGGGTGAGTACGCCGGCCTGCTGGCGATCCGGGGCTATCACGCCGAGCGGGGGGAGACCCACCGCGACGTCTGCCTGATCCCGTCGAGCGCGCACGGCACCAACGCCGCCTCGGCGGCGATGGTCGGCATGCGGGTGGTGGTGGTCGGGTGCCGGGACAACGGCGACGTTGATCTCGACGAACTGCGGGCCAAGATCGCCGAACATGCAGACACGCTCGCCGCGCTGATGATCACCTACCCGTCCACACACGGTGTCTACGAGCACGATATCGCCGAGGTGTGTGCGGCCGTGCACGACGCCGGCGGACAGGTCTACATCGACGGCGCGAATCTCAACGCGTTGGTGGGATTGGCCCGGCCGGGGAAGTTCGGCGGCGACGTCAGCCACCTGAACCTGCACAAGACGTTCTGCATTCCGCACGGCGGCGGCGGTCCGGGTGTCGGCCCGGTGGCGGTCCGTTCCCATCTCGCCGCCTACCTGCCGGGGCACCCGCTGGCGCCGGAGTTGCCGCACGGCCAGACGGTGTCGGCGGCACCCTACGGGTCGGCATCGATCCTGCCGATCACCTGGGCCTACATCCGGATGATGGGCGCGACCGGCCTGCGCAAGGCGTCGCTGGCCGCGATCGCGTCGGCCAACTACATCGCCCGCCGCCTCGACGAGTACTACCCGGTGCTCTACACCGGTGAGAACGGGATGGTGGCCCACGAGTGCATCCTCGACCTGCGGCCCATCACCAAGGCCACCGGCGTCACGGTCGACGATGTGGCGAAACGACTGGCGGACTACGGTTTCCACGCTCCCACCATGAGCTTCCCGGTGGCCGGAACCCTGATGGTCGAACCTACCGAAAGCGAGAGCCTGAGCGAGGTGGATGCGTTCTGTGAGGCGATGATCGCCATCCGGGCCGAGATCGATCAGGTGGGATCGGGCACGTGGCCGGCCGAGGACAACCCGCTTCGCAACGCCCCGCACACTGCCGAGTGCCTGCTTGTCGAGCATTGGGACCATCCGTACACCCGTGAGCAGGCCGCCTATCCGATGGGCAAGGGATTCCGGCCGAAGGTGTGGCCGCCGGTGCGCCGCATCGATGGCGCCTACGGCGACCGTAACCTGGTGTGCTCCTGCCTGCCGGTCGAAGCTTTCGCGTGAGCTGATGGAGTCGGATCTGCCCGACTCCGTCCGCGGCTGGCGTGACGGCGGACGGCTGGTAGCCACCCCGGCCGGTCGGGTGTTCGTCCGTTCGGCGGCGGGTCGGGGTCCGGTCCTGCTGCTGCTGCACGGGTTCCCCTCCAGCTCTTACGATTTCCGCGGCCTGACCGACCGGCTGGGTGACCGCGGCTGGCTCACCCTGGACTTCCTCGGGTTCGGCCTGTCCGACAAGCCGCGGCCGCACCGCTACAGCCTGATGGAGCAGGCCGACATCGTCGAGCAGGTGGTCGCCGAGTCGGTCATCGGTCCGGTGGTGCTGATCGCCCACGACATGGGTACCTCGGTGGCCACCGAACTCCTGGCCCGCGACCTGGCCGGGGCGCTGTCCTTCGAGTTGCAGCGCGCGGTGATCACCAACGGCAGCGTCATCATCGAGCGGGCCAGCCTGCGGCCGATCCAGAAGATCCTGCGCGGACCGCTGGGACCGCTGGCTGCGCGACTGACCAACCGGCGCGGGTTCATCCGCGGCTTCGCAACGCTGTTCAGCGACGCCCATCCGCTGTCCGGGGACGAGGCGAGCGCGCAGTGGGCACTACTGGCCCGCGAGGATGGACAGCGCATCCTGCACCTGTTGAGCGCCTATCTGCACGAACGCGTCGCCTTCGCCGAGCGTTGGCACGGTGCGGTGCGGGACTGGCCCAAGCCGCTGTCGTTGCTGTGGGCGACCGACGACCCGGTGGCCACGCCCGCGGTCCTCGATGGTCTTCGCGAACTGCGCCCGGCCGCCGAGGTGGTCCGGCTTGCCGGGATCGGGCACTACCCGCAGATCGAGGTCCCCGACGAGTTCACCGGTTCCGCCCTGCGACTGCTGCGGCTGAACTCCCCGGCGGATTAGCCCAGGAGTCGGGTGATCGCGGCGGCCAGATCGGGGGAGTCCGGGGCGGGCACGCTCTGGTAGCTTCCGCCGGTGGACTGGGCCACCGCCTCCCAGGTGGGCCGGTCCGGGTCCTCGCCGATGTCGATGACGTTGATTGCCACCCGTCGTTCGGGGTCAAGAGCGGAGGCGACGAAATCCTGCAGGCCCGGGCCGTCGAGGGTCTGGTCGGTGTGCGGCCCCGAGGTGATGACGAGGACCGAATTCGGTTGTCCCGGGCGGTAATTGGCAACCGCATCGCTGTAGGCCAGGCGAAGCGTGGTGAACGACACCGCCCCGCCGCCGGTCGGTCCCAGCCCGTCCAGCACCCCGGCTAGCGCCGCCGAACGCGGTTGGTCGGCCACCTGGTCCCCGAGTGGGCCGGTGGGAACCGGGGTCGCGCTCGAGTTGCCGTCGAAGGTCCACAACCCGACCACCGCATTGGGCGGCAGGCCGGCGATCCGGTTCTTCAGCGCGGCGGCCACGCCGGGCAGGTTCTGGTTGAGCATCACGGTGGTGGCCGCACCGGCAGCCGTCGCGAACGCGATCGCGCCGGCGGTGCGCAGCGCGTCGTCACCGACCGGCAGTGGCGCCCCGAGTTCCGGGAAGCCGACCACGTCGTTGCTCTTGGCGGTGGCGTCCTCGGCCCGGAAGCCGATCTTGACCAGTTCGGTGATCTGGTCGGGTTTGCGGATGAACCGGGCGAACTCGCTGGCCGCCGCGACCTGCTCCTCGACCAGCCAGGGCCCGGACAGCAGAGCGGTGGGGTAGTCGGCGAGGGCGACCGGCCCGGAGGGCAGCCAGGATACGACCGGGCTGGCACCCTCCGGCATATCGGCGGATCGGGCGAACAGCTGCTGTTCGGTCATCACCACGGCGTGCACCGGCGCGGCGGCCGCGTCACCCGGACGGATCAGGGTGTTCCACGCCTCGCCGGCCGTATTGTCGGCCATTCTCGGCTGCCCGGCCAGCAGCGTGCCGACCGCACCGAGTCCGGCGGTCGCCGGGGCGTCCGGCGGGGCCGATGTGGTGGCGACGGCCTCGGCCGCCAGGTAGGTGGCGTCAGCGCCCCCCACCGTCGGCAGCGCCAGGCGCAGCGAACCCCAGCCGGGCAGATCTCGGGTATCCAACCCGGATTGATCGGTCTGCAGCGCGGGCAACGCCGCCCAGCCATCCTGGGCGAGGGCGTTCTTGACCTGCGGGCGCACCGCCAGCACCACCGGGGTACTCACCAGGGAGCGGGCATCGCTGACCACCTGCTTGCCGGCCGCGGTTTGCAGCCGGGCCGGTTGAACCGAGCTGGCCGGAATCCACAACGCCGGACGTTCGCCCAGTTCGGCCGGCCATTCCCCGGTCAGTCCCCTGAGGACGGCTTCCGAATCTGCCTGTGTCACAGTAATTTTGATGCATGTATCGCCAACCGGCGTGGCATCGCGATTGAAGTCCTCGGCGAACGACGTGATGGGTTCGACGATCGATGAGTCGGCGACGACGGCGACGTTGGCGGTTCCCTCCAGGCACGCACCCGCGGCGTCGGAGGACCGCCGGGACAGCGCGTCGCCGAAGAACCGCCACAGGATGACCGCGCCGACCAGCGCAACGACGGTGATCAGCGCCGCGATCACGCCCACGCTCACACCGCGGCGGGGTCCGCCGATCCGACGTCGACGGCCCTGCCTGCCACCGTCTCCGGGTTCATCGGGTCCGGTTGAGGGTTCCCCGGAAGCGGGGATGCTGTGCCTGCCCATATCTCAGAGTCCCAGGCTGGCCTTGTACTCGCGGCGCCGCCGATGCAGTACCGGCTCGGTGTAGCCGCTGGGCTGCGCCGCCCCGGAGAGGATGAGTTCCTGCGCGGCCTGGAACGCGATACTGCCCTCGGGGTCGGGCGCCATCGGGCGGTAGCCGGGATCTGCGGCGTTCTGCTGGTCCACCACCGCCGCCATCCGGCGCAGACTCGTCCGGACGTCGTCCTCGGTGATCACCCCGTGGTGCAGCCAGTTGGCCAGCAGCTGGCTGGAGATCCGCAGGGTGGCGCGGTCCTCCATGAGAGCGACGTCGTGGATGTCGGGCACCTTGGAGCACCCCACGCCGGCGTCGATCCACCGCACCACGTAGCCGAGGATCGACTGACAGTTGTTGTCGACCTCCTCGTGAATCTCCTCCGGTGACCACGCCAGTTCCTTGGCCAGCGGGATGGTCAACAGTTCCGCGATGCTGGTGCGGGTCTTGCCGGCCAGTTCGGCGTGCACCGCATAGACGTCGACGTAGTGGTAATGCATCGCGTGCAGGGTGGCGGCGGTGGGCGACGGCACCCAGGCCGTGGTGGCCCCGGCGCGGGGCTGGCCGATCTTCTGCGTCACCATGTCGGCCATCAGGTCGGTCATGGCCCACATGCCCTTGCCGATCTGGGCGCGCCCGGAAAACCCGGTGGCCAGTCCGACGTCGACGTTCTGGTCCTCGTAAGCCAGGATCCACGGCTGAGTCTTCATCGCGCCCTTGCGGATCATCGGGCCGGCCTCCATCGAGGTGTGGATCTCGTCGCCGGTGCGATCCAGGAATCCGGTGTTGATGAACACCACGCGGTCGGCGGCGGCCTTCACACAGGCCTTGAGATTCAGCGTGGTGCGCCGCTCCTCGTCCATGATGCCGACCTTGAGGGTGTTGGCCGGCAGGCCCAGCACGTCCTCGACCCGACCGAACAGCTCGCAGGTGAAGGCCACTTCCTCCGGACCGTGCATCTTTGGCTTGACGATGTAGATCGATCCGGCCCGGCTGTTCTGACCGTTCAGACCGTGCATCGCGACCAGGCTGGTGAACAGGGCGTCCTGAATACCCTCGAACACCTCATTGCCGTCCGCGTCGACAATGGCGTCGTTGGTCATCAGGTGCCCGACGTTGCGGACGAACAACAGGCTGCGGCCCGGCAAGGTCAACTCCGCGCCGTCCGGAGCCGATCCGTCGGCGACATTGGACCGAGCAGCGGTGTAGCTTCGGTCCCCGTTGAGCACCCGGGTGAACGACTCGCCGCCCTTGCTGACCTGCTCGGCGAGGTCGCCCTTGTTCAGGCCGAGCCAGTTGCGGTAGCCGAGGATCTTGTCGTCGGCGTCCACGGCGGCCACCGAGTCCTCGAAGTCCATGATCGTGGTGACCGCGGATTCCAGTACGACGTCCTTGATCCCGGCCGGATCGGTCGCTCCGATGGGGGAGTCGCGATCGATGAGAATCTCGATGTGCAGGCCGTGGTTGACCAGCAGCACCGAGTCCGGATTCGACGGCTCACCGGTGTAGCCGGCGAACTGGCCAGGATCGGCCAGACCGGTCACATCACCGTCGGCCAGTGCCACCTCCAGTTCGCCGTCGGCGATCACGAACCTGCTCGCCGCGGTGTAGCTGCCGGAACTCAGCGGGACGACCTCGTCGAGGAAACGCCGCGCGTAGGCGATGACTTTGTCGCCACGAACCCGGTTGTAGCCGGAACCCTTCTCGGCGCCGCCCTCCTCGCTGATCACATCGGTTCCGTAGAGGGCGTCGTACAGCGATCCCCAGCGGGCGTTGGCCGCGTTCAGGGCGAACCGGGCATTGAGGATCGGCACGACGAGTTGGGGGCCGGCCGTCGAGGTGATCTCGGCATCCACCCCGGAGGTGGTGATGGTGAAGTCTGCCGGCTGCGGGAGCAGGTAGCCGATATCGGTCAGGAATCGCGTGTACTCGTCCGGGTCGATACCGCCGATGATCCGCTGGCGGTGCCAGCGGTCGATCTGCGCCTGCAACTCGTCGCGGCGCGCCAGTAGCTCCTTGTTGCGGGGAGTTAGGTCGGTGACCACCTTGTCAACGCCCGCCCAGAAGCTGTCGGGGTCGATCGCGGTGCCGGGCAATGCCTCGTCGGTGATGAAGTCGTACAGGCTACGGGCCACCCGCAGATTGCCCACAACCACCCGATCGGTGCCGGGATTCGTCATTGGTTCCTCCCTGAAGGAAAGTCGCTTGATCCTATCCGCCGGTCAGCACCGACCCGAATCGCCGCGGCCGGCCCAGCCGAGGAGGCCAGCAGCCCCTCGCAGCGCTTGTGCAGCGCGGCCCGCAGTGGCGCGGCGCGCTCGGCGACCGCGACCTGCTGGCGCACATAGTCGGCGCGGCCGGCGGATTCCTCCACCGCGATCGGCTCAAGACCGTATTCCCGCAGGTCGTAAGGGCTTGCGCGCATATCGAGTTCACGCGCGTGGGCGGCCAACTCCAGACATTGGATCAGCAGGCCGGACTCCACCAGCGGCCCCAGTTTGTAGCACCATTTGTACAAATCCATGTTGGCGTGAAGGCAGCCGGGTTGCTCCCACTGGCTCTGGGTGGCCCGGGCGGGTCGGCCCTCGTTACGGGTCGCGGCGGCCGGGGTGAAGAACCGGTAGGCGTCGTAGTGGCTGCACCGAAGGGGTATCGATTCGACGACGGCATCGGTTTCGCGGGCACCCAACCGCAGTGGGACCGCGGCGTGGCGTACCGACCCGGCGCGGTAGACCATGGCCCACTCGTGCATCCCGAAGCAGCCGAACCGAGGTGCCCGGCCGGCGGTCGACCCGAGCAGGCCGGCGACGAAGCGCAGCATCGGCGTACGCGCCCGCAGGTAGTCGGCCCCCACCGTGACCCCGTCGGCAACCGTCACGTAACCGGGCCGGTCCAGATAGGACACGGCTGCCTCGCCGGCCAGGACGACGCCGTGCCCGGGGTGCCAGACCCGCAGCTGGCGCGGGCGAAGGCTGTAATAACTGAACAGGAAGTCCCACACCGGATGGGTCTGTCCGCGCCGGGCCCGGGCACGGTGCGCGGCGGTGAAGGTGTCCGCCCAGGCGGCGTGGGCATCGGCCTGCGGCTGCCACTGCGACGGGGTCAACACGGCCGCCTCAGCCACGGTGCATACCGTCGCGAACCGTCCCCACCAGGTCCTCGACGAGATCCTCCAGCGTCACCATTCCGCAGACGGTGCCGTCGGCGCCGAGCATCAGAGCCAGGTGGCTGTTGCTCTGGCGCATCCGGGACAGCGCGTCCGGCAGCGGCATGGTGGCGGGCAGTCGCGGCAGGTAGCGCACCGCGGCGGCACTGACCACCGCGCCGGGCTCATCGACGAGGTCGAGGGTGTCCTTGATGTGGACGAACCCGAGGAACCCGCCGGTGCCGTCCACCACCGGGAACCGCGAGTATCCGGTCACGGCCAGCGCGCGCTCGATATCCGCCACGCTCGGGCCCGAACCTGCCGCGGCGGCGGGCACGGTATGGATCTGGTCCAGGGTGACCGCGACGTCGCCGGCCACCCGGTTGCGGATCTGCAGGGCCCGGGACAGCCGCATGTGCTCCTCGGGGTCCAATAACCCCTCCGACCGCGATTCGGCGATCATCTCGGCGAGTTCCACGGTCGACACCGTGACCTCAAGTTCGTCTTTGACCTCCACCCCGAACAGTCGCAAGATGGCGTTGGCCGCCACGTTGTAGAACGCGATGAGCGGCCGCGCCATCCGGACGTAGGCCAGGTAGAACGGGACCAGCAGCATGGCGGTGGATTCCGGACCCGCGATGGCGATGTTCTTGGGCACCATTTCACCCAACAGCACGTGCAGGGTGACCACGACGGCCAGCGCCACCAGGAAGGACACCGTGTGCAGGACCGCGTCGGGCACTCCCAGCAGGCCGAACGGCTTCTCCAGCAGGTGGGCGATTGCCGGCTCACCGACACGGCCGAGCAGGATCGAGCAGATGGTGATGCCCAACTGGGCGCCGGCCAGCATCAGCGACAGCTGTTCACCGGCCTGAATCACCGTGACGGCGCGTTTCTTGCCCTGCGCGGCGAGCGCTTCCAGGCGATCACGACGCGCTGAGATCAGTGCGAACTCGGAGCCGACGAAGAACGCGTTGGCGACCAGCAGGAAAACGGTCAACAGCACGCCGAAGATATCCGACCCCATCAGCCGTCACCCCCCTCGTCGTGGTCGGCCAGGGGGTTTCGGGTCAGGGTGAGCCGATCGATCCGGCGGCCGTCCATGGCGTTGACCGTGGCGCGCCAGACCAGGGGATGCCGGCCCGGACCGTCGGTGTCGGTCGCGCCGAGATTGACCGAATCTCCGGGCACGGGGATATGTCCGAGACGCTCGAGGACCAGCCCGCCGATGGTTTCGTACTCGCCGTCAGGGCCGCGGAAGCCGGTCGCGGCGGCTACCTCGTCGATCCGAAGCAGACCGGCGACCTCCCAGCCGTCACCGGATCGCCGCACGTCGGGGGTGGCGTCGTCATGCTCGTCGCGGACGTCGCCGACGATCTCCTCGATGAGGTCCTCGACGGTGACCATGCCGGCCGTGCCGCCGTACTCGTCGACGACCAACGCGGCCTGCAGCCCGTTGGCCCGAACCTGGCTCATCAGCGCGTCGCCGTCGAGGGTGGACGGCACTCGGGGCACCGGGACGGCCAGCCGGTCCAGTCGGGCGTGTGCGCGCTCGGCGGGCGGCACCTCAAAGATCTGCTTGACGTGCACGATCCCGACCGTCTCGTCGAGGTCGCCGTCAACCACCGGGAAACGGGAGAAACCGGTTGCGGTCGCCATTCGCTGCAGATCGGCGAGGGTGTCATCGATCTGCAGGACCTCGATCTCGGTGCGGGGGGTCATGAACTCCTCGGCGATCCGCGCGCCGAACTGCAAGGACCGGTCGACCAGCTCCGCGGTGCCCGCGTCGATCGCGCCACGTTGCGCCGAACTGCGGACCAATGAACCGAGTTCGTATACCGACCGTGCCGACCGAAGTTCCTCGGCGGGCTCGATCCCGAGACGACGCAGAATCCAGTTGGCGGTCCCGTTGGTGAGTTTGATCGCCGGGGTGAACAGCCAGGAGAAGGCAAGCTGCGGACCTGAACTGGCCCGCGCGGTCTGGACCGGGCGGGCCACCGCGAGATTCTTGGGCACCAGTTCGCCGAACACCATCGAGACCGATGTCGCCAGCAGGATTGCCAGGACCAGGGCCACGCCGGGAACCGCCCGTGACGGCAGCCCGACAAGGCCCAGCACCGGACTCAGTAGTCGAGCCAGGACGGGCTCGGCCAGGAATCCGGTGGCCAGCGTCGTGATGGAGATCCCGAGTTGGGCGCCGGACAACTGGAACGACAGGGTGCGGTGCGCTTTCTGGACGAACCGGTCCCGGCGGTCACCGGCGCGGGCGTTCGCGTCGACGGTGCTGCGCTCGAGTGCCGTCAGGGAGAACTCGGCGGCCACGAACACCGCGGTTCCCAGTGTCAGCGCGACGATCGCCAACAGGCTGAGGACTACGTTGGCGACGCTCATCGCGCCACCGGAGGTCTGCTGCCGGGCTGCGTTCCCGGCCGCCTAGAACAAGGTTCGGACTCCTGCCCTGAGGCCGGCCCTGAGGCGGTTTCCTCGGTCCAGCAGGTCGCTGAAGCGTCCGGGGCCCCAACGGGCACCTGCGGCACGTGGTCCCTTTCACTCGGTCGAACGTGGACGAGGACTCATGCTAGCGGGTGTGCCCCGCGACCAAGTACTTACCAACGTGCTTACCAACGTGCTTACCGACGTTCTTACCGACGTGCTTACCAACCCGTCGGCAGCGGATGCCCCTCGGTGAAACCCGCCGCCGACTGCACCCCGAGCACGGCCCGGTCATGCAGGTCGGCGATGGTGGCCGCGCCCACATAGGTGCAGGTACTGCGAACCCCGGAGGTGATGTGGTCCAGCAGATCCTCCACCCCGCCGCGGTCGGGATCCAGCGCCATCCTGGAGGTGGAGATGCCCTCCTCGAACAATGCCTTGCGGGCCCGGTCGAACGGGCTGTCGGCGGCCGTTCGCGCGGCGACCGCACGCTTGGACGCCATACCGTAACTCTCCTTGTACGGCCGGCCGTCGCGATCGAACATCAGGTCGCCCGGCGACTCGTAGGTACCGGCGAACCAGGAACCGATCATGACGTTGGAAGCGCCCGCCGCCAGGGCCAGTGCCACATCCCGGGGATGGCGAACGCCCCCGTCGGCCCATACGTGGGCACCGAGTTCCCTTGCCGCCGAGGCGCATTCCAGTACCGCGGAGAACTGCGGCCGGCCGACGCCGGTCATCATCCGGGTGGTGCACATGGCGCCGGGTCCGACGCCGACCTTCACGATAGATGCGCCGGCGCCGATCAGATCCCGGGTGCCGGCGGCGGAGACGACGTTTCCGGCCACCAGTGGGATACCCAGATCCAGCGCAGCCAGTGCCTGGACGGCATCCAGCATTTTCATCTGATGGCCGTGGGCGGTGTCGATCACCAGCACATCGACTCCGGCGTCGACGAGCGAACCCGCCTTGGCCGCCACGTCCCCGTTGATGCCCACGGCGGCGGCGATTCGCAGTCGGCCGCCGGCGTCGACCGCGGGGGAGTAGATACCGGCCCGTACCGCTCCGGTCCTGGTCAATACGCCCCCGAGTGACCCGTCGGCCGCCGTCAGCACAGCGACGCCGATCGGGGCATGCTCGAGCATTTCGAACACCCGGCGGGGGTCGGTGTGCACCGGCGCGGTGACGAAATCGGTGAACGCGATATCGCGTACCCGGGCGAAGCGGTCGACTCCCGCGGTGGCGGCTTCGGTCACCAGGCCGATGGGCCGTCCCCCGGGCAGGTCCCAGTCGACCACGACCGCGGCACCGTGCGCGCGTTTGTGGATCAGCGCGATGGCGTCGGAGACTGAGTCGTCCGCGGCCAGCGTGACGGGGGTGTCGGCCACCAGGTCACGGCTCTTGACGAAATCCACGGTCTGGCGGACAGCCTCGATCGGCAGGTCCTGGGGCAGAACCACGATGCCGCCGCGACGGGCGACGGTCTCGGCCATCCGCCGGCCGGCGACCGCAGTCATATTGGCCACCACCACCGGGATGGTGGTGCCCGAGCCGTCGTCCGTCGACAGGTCGACGTCGAACCTGGAGGTCACCTCGGAGCAGGTGGGCACGACGAAGACGTCGTTGTAGGTCAGGTCGTAGGCGGGGGATTGCCCGTCGAGGAAACGCACCCGGCAAGCCTAGAC
>JBFYOR010000304.1:0-3902 GCA_041303695.1 Mycobacterium sp.
TGCTGACCCCGGCCCGTTCTCTGCTCGGCCTGTCCGTCGGCTGGTTCGTCGGGGCGTTGGTGGTCCTGGTGGTGGGCTCGCACTGGCGCTCGGCGCGAGCAGACACAAACTCGCACTGGCAGGGCAGGTTCTGTGCGAGTTTGTGTCTGCTCGCGCGGAGGAAGGGCGGGTTCAGCCCACCACGCAGCGAAAGCCGATGTGGGTGGTGGAGCTGTCCTGGGACTGCGGGGACCGGGCGGCCGGCCGGAAGCGGTGGCAGTACTCCGGGGCGCACAGGTGCGAGCCGCCTTTGAGGGCCTGGATCAGCGACGGGTCTGGTTCTTCCGACGTCGGGCAGCAGGACTTCGCCGGGGCGTCCAAGTGGCCGCGTTCGGAGTACTTCGTGGTGGTCCACTCCCAGACATTGCCGATCATGTCGACCAGGCCGTATCCGTTCGGCGCGAAGGTGCCGACCGGCGAGGTGCCGACCCAGCCGAGCGCCCCGTCGTTGCGGTACGGGAAGCGGCCCTGCCAGGTGTTGGCCATCAGCGCCCCGTCCAGCCGGGGCTCGGGACCCCAGGGATAGGTGGTGTCGGTGCCGCCGTGGGCGGCGTACTCGAATTCCGCCTCGGTCGGCAGCCGGCGGCCCGCCCAGGCCGCGTAGGCGCCGGCGTCGGGGTAAGCGATCTGCACGACGGGGTGATCGGCCTTGTCGGCGATATCGCTACCGGCGCCGAAGGGCCGGCGCCAGTGGGCGCTGGGCGCCCAGTCCCACCACTGCCGCCAGTCCTCGAGGTTGACCGGGCCGGGGGTGCCGCAGAACACCAGCGCCCCGGGCAGCAGGTCGGCGTCGGCGACCCCGGGATACAACGCCGGGTCCAGCGGGCGCTCGGCGACGGTGACATAACCGGTGGCGTCGACGAACTCGGCGAACTGGGCGTTGGTCACCGGATGACGTTCGATGGCGAACGGGCCCACCGTCGCGGTGTGGATCGGTGCTTCCTCCGGGTAGAAGCTCGTCGAACCCATCCGGAACGAGCCGCCGGGCAGCTCGACAAGCGCGGTCAGCACTCGCGGGTCCAGTCGCTCAGCACCGGGACCACGCTACTCAATCCCGGGCGAAGGCCGCCGCCAGCTCGCGCTCTTGATCGATGTACGGCGTCCCGGAGGTGTCGACCAACACCTTGGCGATGGTCCCCCCGGTGAACGGATACGGCGCGGTGTAGGCGCTGCACACCGCCTGCCCGCTGTTGCGGCCGACCTGGGCACCGCCGCCGGCCAGCCCGAAGGTCACCGGGTGCGCCCGCACATCCGCCCGGGTGGCCACCGTCGCGTCGTCGACGTACAGCGACACCAGCCCGATCGGGGTGTGACTGCCCGCCGCGGTGCCGGTGCGTTCGTAGCGCACCCCGAAGACGTGCCGGCCCACCGGAATCGGGTCGGGGCTGCTGACGGTCTGCTCGTCCTCCCCCATGAAGTTGTAGACGTAATGCAGCCGGTGGTCCTTGACGTAGAGCACGTGCCCGCCGTGGCCGCCACCCTGCTTGTAAAGCACGCCCGCCGCGTCGGCGGTGTCGACGGTCACCTCGGCCAGGACCGAGAACGACCCGCCCCGCAGCTCCACCACCGCGCCGAGGCCGACCGGGGCCAGACCCGGGTAGTAGGTGAACGTGGTGCGGCCCGCCGTCAGCGTCGGCCGGAACCGCATGAACGTCTCCATCATGTTGAGGTCCCCCAGGGGCAGGCCGTTGTACTTGGCCGCCTCGGCGAACCACAGCGCCTTGAGTTCGGCGAGTTTCTCCGGGTGCTCGGCGGCCAGGTCGTGGCACTGGCTGCGGTCGACGTCGATGTGGAACAGCTCCCAGCGGTCGTCGTCGAAATGCGACCACCCGGCCGGGCTGGCGGGGTGCACGGCGTTGGCGAACCAGCCGTCGTGCCAGATCCCGCGGGTTCCGAGCATGGTGTAGAACTGGGTCTTCTTGGCTGTCTCGGCACTCGAATCCAGAAGGGCGGCAGCGCAACTCACTCCCTCCAGCGGACGCTGCGGGATCCCGGCCACCGCCTCGGGCGCGCTGATGCCGAGCAGGTCGAACACCGTCGGGGTGATATCGGCGACGTTGACGTAGTTGTCGCGGACCTCGCCGTGGTCTTTGATTCCGGCCGGCCAGGAGATGATCGCGGTGTCGGCGATACCGCCCTCATGCGAGGCGTAGCGCTTGAACAGCTTGTAAGGCGTGTTGAACGCCATCGCCCAGCCGATCGGGTAGTGGTTGTAGGTCGACGGGCCGCCGAGGTCGTCGTAGCACCGCATGCTGTCTTCGACGGTGTCGATATAGCCGTTGAAGAACTTGACCTCGTTGACCGACCCGTTCGGGCCGCCCTCGCCGCTGGCGCCGTTATCGGAGATCACCACGATGATGGTGTTGTCCAGTTGGCCGGATTCCTCCAGATAGTCCAGCACCCGGCCGATCTGGGCGTCGGTGTAGGACAGGAAACCGGCGTACACCTCGGCCATCCGGGCGAACAGCCGCTTCTCGTCGTCGGTCAGCGACTCCCACGGCCGCACCGTGTCCTGCTCCGGCCACGGCTGCCCGGCGGGCCCGGTCACACCCGCGTACGGGTTGACCGGGGACAGTTCGGTACCGGCTGGAACGACCCCGAGTTTCTTCTGGTTCTCCAGCACGATCTCGCGGTAGCGCTCGTAGCCCATATCGAACCGGCCCGCGTAGCGGTCGGCCCAGTCGGAGAACACGTGGTGCGGGGCGTGACCGGCGCCCGGGCACAGATAGGTGAACCAGGGCTTGTCCGGGGCGACCACCTTGGAGTCCCGGATGAACTCGATCGTCTTGTCGGCGAGGTCCGCCGACAGGTGGTAGCCATCCTCGGGCGTTGCCGGCGGCTCGACGGGATGGTTGTCGTAGACCAGGTCGGGGTACCACTGGTCGGTCTCGCCGCCGAGGAACCCGTAGAACCGCTCGAATCCGCGGCCCAGTGGCCAATGTCGTTTGGTGGCAGCCATATTCGACTCCTCGAGCGGAACGAGGTGCCACTTTCCGACGCAGTAGGTGTTGTAGCCGTGCTCGGTCAGCACTTCCGAGATCAGCGCGGTGTCATCGGGGATCCGGCCGCTGCAGTTCGGGAATCCGTCGGTGAACTCCTCGATGGTGGCCATCCCCACGCTGGTGGGGTTGCGACCGGTGAGCAGCGCGGCCCGGGTGGGCGAACACAGCGCGGTGGTGTGGAACTGGGTCAGTCGCAGACCGCGGTCGGCGATGCGGCTCATCGCCGGCATGTCGACCAGTCCGCCGAAGCAGTCCCAGGTGGCGATCCCGACGTCATCCCACACGACATAGAGGACGTTCGGAGCGTTCGCGGGCGCGGTGGGCGCGGCGAACGGCCCCCAGTCCGGCTCGGAGTCCCGGATGTCCAGTGCGATCTTGCCTGTGAACTCGGCTGCCACGACAGCAGACGCTACCCGCTTGCCCGCCGGCCTGGTTTGAAAGCCGGCGCGACCGGTTATGGGACTCACTGCGTGACTGAACGTCCACGAATTGGCCCTGAGGGAGGACCTGTGAACACCACCGCCATCAAGACCGCAGCAGCAACGGCATTGACCGTGGCCCTGGGACTGGCCGCCGCGCCGGCTGCTCCGGCGGCCGCTCCGATCGTCGGCAAGCTGGGCCAGGCGTTGACCATGACCGACTCGGTGGGGCAGGTGCAGCTGAGTTGGACGGTCAGCGGCCTCAAGCCCAGCGCCGACCCGATGCCGGGCTATCAGGTGGCCGGAAAGCTCTGGGAGGCGACCGCCACCGTCAAGGCCGTCCGGGGACCGGTGACACCGGCCATCTCACAGTTCAATGCGGTCGCGCCCAACCAGGCGGCCTATCGGGTGCTGTGGCAGGTCGCCAGCCCGGTGAACATCA
>JBFYOR010000305.1:0-15583 GCA_041303695.1 Mycobacterium sp.
CGCTGCCGTAGGGGTGCAGGTACACGGTGTCCAGACAGGTGCCGAACGGCAGGCCGCTGCGGACCAGACGGCGGTGCACGTCGTACTCGTCGCCGCGCACGAACAACCGGATGTCCGGAACGCCAACCGCCTCAATGGTTTCGGCACGGAATAGCGCACCGTTGAACAGGGACGCGTAGCCGGGTAGCAGGTCGCTGTCGGGGGAATCCTTGGCCTTCAGTTCATCGACGCGGCGGCGCCACACCAGTCCGCGGCGCAGCGGGAACGCCAACTCCTCGGGCCGGTCCAGGGCGCAGACCATGGGCGAGACCTCGGCCAGGCCGTGCTTCTGTGCGCAGGCCAGCAGGGTGGCCAGCACCTCGCCGTCCCGCGGGCGGCCGTCGTCGTCGGCCAGCCACACCCAGTCCGCGCCGAGTGCCAGTGCGTGCAGCATGCCGAGTGCGAATCCCCCTGCGCCGCCGAGGTTTCGGCGCGAGCCGAGGTAGCTGGTGGGAACGGGTTGGCCCGCCACGAGGTCGCGAACCCGGTCGTCGCGGTCGTTGTCGACGACAATGAGGTGGTCGACCATCCGACTCTGGGTGCTCACCACGTCCAGCGACTTGGCCAGTTCGTCGGGCCGCCGGTGGGTGACGACGACCGCGCACACCATCTCGGTCACGGGGCGGAATCCGACCAGTCGCTGCGGTGTTCGGCCAGGACCTCCCGGACGTGACGGGCGGCGTCCTCGCCCTCGTAGGCGCCCACCACCTCCTCGATCCCGCCGTGCATCTTGACCGTGCCGTGGTCGATCCACATCGCCGTCTTGCACAGTCGTGCCAGAAATTCGTTGGAGTGGCTGGCGAACACCAGGATTCCGGATCGCTCGACGAGAGCCTGCAGCCGGGTTTGGGCCTTCTTGAGGAATTCCGCGTCGACGGCCCCGATGCCCTCGTCGAGCAGCAGGATCTCCGGGTCGATGCTGGTGACCACGCCCATCGCCAGCCGGACCCGCATACCGGTGGAGTAGGTCCGCAGCGGCATGGACAGGTACTCACCGAGTTCGGTGAACTCGGCGATCTCGTCGACCTTGGCCAGCATCTGCTTGCGGGTCTGCCCCAGGAACAACCCGCGGATGATGATGTTCTCGTACCCGGTGATCTCGGGATCCATCCCGACGCCGAGGTCGAAAACCGGCGCGACGCGGCCGCGGATGACGGTGCGGCCGCGGGTGGGTTCGTAGATCCCCGACAACAGGCGCAGCAGTGTGGACTTACCGGCGCCGTTGTGCCCGACCAGGCCTACCCGGTCGCCCATCTGCAATGTCATGGTGATGTCGCGCAGGGCTTCGATGACGACGACGTTGTCGGTGTTACGCCCGATCGCCCCGCCGGCCTTACCCAGGAAGGCCTTCTTCAGCGAACGGGTCTTCGCGTCGAAGATCGGGAATTCGACCCAGGCTTCGCGGGTCTCGATAAAGGGGTCGGCTGCCACAGTGACCGTCTGCCTACAGGTACTGCCCGGTGCCGTGACCGGCGTTGCCGCCGGGCTGGACCATTCCCGGCGGCAGTGCCCCCTGACGCATGTGCTCCAACTGTGCGCGCGCCGCCATCTGCTGGGCGAACAGCGCGGTCTGGATTCCGTGGAACAGACCCTCGAGCCAACCGACCAGCTGCGCCTGGGCGATCCGCAACTCGGCGTCGGAGGGAACCGAATCCTCGGAGAACGGCAATGCCAGCCGGTGCAGTTCATCGCGCAGTTCCGGGGCCAGCCCGTCCTCGAGTTCGCGGATGCTGGTCGCGTGGATCTCCCGCAGCCGGCTGCGGCTGGCGTCGTCCAGCGGCGCCGCCTTCACCTCCTCGAGTAACTGCTTGATCATCGTGCCGATGCGCATCACCTTGGCCGGCTGCTCGACGAGGTCGGTGATCGAGCGCTGCTCGTCACCATCGGTCACCTCATCGGATCCCAGACTCCCGCCCTGACCGGTGATGACTTCGATGTTGTCGTCGTCGGTGTTCGCTTCCATGCGCTTGAGAATTCCCTCGTATCCCTCTACTGGGCGCCCTGCGACGCTGACCCGCGCCATCGGTAGATGCGGGCAACGCCGTTGTCGTAGATCTTGGCCCACGCCGTGGACTTGTCTAGTGACACTAGACCGTCCGGCATCACGAACCCGCGGATCACCGGCGTACTGGTGATGACGTATTCGATGTTGAGCGCACGGACCGCCTCGGCGACCCGGGGGTCGCGGTCGGCGTCGTCGGCATAGGCCCAGAAGAGGAACCGGTTTCGGCCCGGGCCCTGTTGCACCGGGTAGTCGTAGTGCGTCCACAGCGGGTGCAGCCCGGCGACGGCGTACATCCAGGAGGTGCCATCGGTATTGGCGTTTCCGATGACGGACTCGCGTGCCCCGGGCAGCGTCGCAAGATAGGCGAAGGCTTCCAGATCTTTGTCGCCGACGATCGCCCGGTCGTATTTCTCGCCCATCAGGAACCGGTGCCGCGGCAGGTAGTGCCAGCTCAGGGCTGCGCAGGTGAGAACAAGAAGCACCGCGGTGGCGCTGATCCAGAACCCGCGGTCCCGATCCCGGTTCGTGCGCCGGGCCAGCGTCCGGGTGCCGGCCACCACCAGCAGCGCGGCCGAGTACAGCGCCACCCCTGCCATCGGTGTCAACAGCATGGTGAGGAACCCGGACAGCCGGCGCGGATCGCTGTAGAACAGGTCGGAGTAGGCGCCGACCAGGGCGCCGAGCGGCCCGCCGAACGGAGCCGAGGACCGCACGATCGCCACGACCAGCAGCAGCCACACCGCCGCCGGCCACCAGATCCGTTTGATCAGCAGCAGCACGAAGCCCGCTCCCGCCAGGGCGATGAGGATGTTCTGGATCGGGAAGTCGTTGAGGTGGCGGCTGTGCTGGAAGACCGCGTCGAACAGCGCCCGCAGCCGCCCCTCGTGGGTGAGGAATTCGTGGCCGGTGATGATCTCGGTCTGCTGCAGCACTCCGCGGAACTGCGGCAGCAGCAACACCAGGGCGGGTATCGCGATCGCCGCCAGGGTGGCGAAGTCCCGGGCCCGGCCTCCGACGGGATGGCGAAGCGCCTCCAGCAGCCACCAGGCCACCAGGAGGGTCACCGCGACCGCACCGCCGGTGATGTGAACGGAGAACACCCCAACCACCGCGATCACCGCCAACGGGATCCGATCGCGGTGCCCCAGTGAGGTGGTGACCAGAACGAACACCGGCACCGCGATGCCGTAGGCCACCATGTTGGGCATCGAGGCGGTGTCGAACTCGACATACGGCACCGCGGTGAAGGACGCCGCCAGGGCGGCCGCGGTGGCCGCGGCGCCGGCCGCGCGCCATCGGGTGGCGCGGCTGATCAGAAGCCGCCAGGTCAGCAGCCCGGCGCTGAGGGGGAATAGCCAGATGGCCGCGGCGAGTGCACTCAGGGTGTAGGCGGTCGTCGGCGCTGCCCCGGTCAGCTGCGCCAGCACCGCGGCCAGCGCATGGAACGCCGACGGGTAGTAGAGAGCGGCCTGGGTCTCCACATTGCGCAACTCGCCCATGTGAGTGGGTGAGGCCTGTCCGGTTTCCAGGATCCACCGGACGACGTTGGCGTGCCAGAGGGCATCCCAGTTGCTCGGGACCGACTGCCATTCCGGCATTCCGCGCCAGGCCGCATAGCCGATCGCGGCGGCGCCGAAGAGGAGACCGGCGGCAGCGGTGAACGCCGGCCAGTCCGGTCGGCGGTCCGCGTTCGACGACCGGGCCCCGCGGCGCCGCGCCAGCACGGTGCGCCAGCCCAGCAGCAACGCGGACAACCCGGCCAAAGCCGCCAGCGCGGACTGGGCGTCCCACCGGATTCCGACGGCGCCGAACCCGACGATCCCCAGGCCCACCACTCCGTAGGTCAAAGCCGGACCGACCGCCAGTGCCAGCGGCCACCGCAAGCCACCGGCGCGGGCGACGACGGCACCGGGCACGGCCAGCAACAGGACCGCGATTAGCACTCCGGAGCCGAAGTTCACTGGCTTAGTATGGTGACGAAGTCGCGATGGCCGTCGCGGGGGTAAGCGGCATTTTTCCGGGGCTGCCGTCGTCCGCGGACGTATTGAAGGTGGTGCGATGGCATACGACGTCGCCCGCGTGCGTGGTCTGCACCCGGCCTTGGGCGACGGCTGGACCCGCTTTGACGCCCCGGCCGGCATGGTGGTCCCGGAGTCGGTCGCCACCGCTGTCTCGACAGCGTTTCGTGGCTGCGCAGCTAACACAGCCAGCCCGCATCCGGCGGCCCAGCGCAGCATCGGATTACTCGACGCCGCCCGCCGTGCCGTTGCCGATCTGCTGCATGCCGACCCGGCCGGCGTGGTGCTCGGTGCGGACCGCGCGATTCTGCTCGGGTCGCTGGCGGACGCATCGTCGACCCGGACGGGCCTGGGTAGTGAGGTGGTGGTCAGCCGCCTCGACGACGAGGCGAACATCGCGCCGTGGTTGCGCGCCGCCGACCGCTTCGGCGCCACGGTGAAATGGGCCGAGGTCGACATTGAGACCGGCGAGTTGCCAACCTGGCAGTGGGAGGACCTGCTCACCTCGGACACCCGTCTGGTGGCGATCCCGTCGGCATCACCGACGCTGGGCACCCTGGTCGACGTGGGTGCCGTCGCCAAGCTGGTTCATAACGTGGGAGGCCTTCTCGTCGTCGACCATTCGGCCGCCGCCGCATTCCGTCTTCTCGACATCGCCGAGACCCAGGCCGACGTGGTTGCGGTCAACGCCGCTGCCTGGGGCGGACCCCCGATCGGCGCATTGGTGTTCCGCAATCCCGCGGTGATCGACTCCTTGGGCTCGGTCTCGACCAATCCCTATGCCAGCGGCCCGGCCCGGCTGGAACTGGGTCTGCACCAGTACGGTCTGCTGGCCGGCCTGGTCGCCAGCGTGGATTACCTTGCCGGCCTGGATGAGGATGCCGAGGGCGACAGACGTGAACGCCTCTGGCAGTCAATGGAATCCGGGCGCAGCTACCTTGACGGGTTGTTCGACTATCTGATGACGGCGTTGCGCTCCATGCCGACGGTGTCGGTGATCGGCGCGCCGGAGGCCCGCATTCCGGTGGTGAGCATCGTCGTCAGCGGAGTTCCGGCCGAGCAGGTGGTGCAGAGACTGGCCGATAACGGGGTGCTGGCCATCGGCAATGCCACGTCGCGGGTTCTTGAGATGCTCGGTGTCGACGAGATCGGCGGTGCGGTCACACTGGGGCTGGCCCATTACTCGACGATGTCCGAGATTGACCATCTGGTAAGGACTCTGGCCTCGCTGGGCTGAGAAGCCCGCTCAGCCCGGGACGGTCAGCAGCACCTTCCCGAACGCCTCGCCCGCAGCCATTGCGCGGTGCGCCTCGGCGGCCTGGGTGATCGGGAGACGGGCGCCGATGACAGGACGGACCTGGCCGCGGGAGATCATCGGCCACACCGCTTCGACGACAGCGTCGACGATTGCGCCCTTGCCATGCGGTCCTTCGACCGGGCGGTTGCGCAGTGCGGTGCCGATCACCGTCAGTCGCTTGCCGATCAGGGTGCCGATGTTGAGTTCGGCCCGGACCCCGCCCTGCATGCCGATGATCACCAGTCGGCCGTCGACGGCGAGTGCGGCGAGATTGCGTTCCAGGTAGGCGGCACCCATCACGTCGAGGATCAGGTCCGCGCCATCACCGTCGGTGGCGGTACGGACCCGTTCGACGAAATCCTCGTCCCGATGGGAGATCACCACATCGGCGCCGAGGACGCCGCACAGGTCGAGTTTGGCCGCCGACCCGGCTGTCGCCGCGACCTTCGCTCCCAGCGCCTTGGCAACCTGGATGGCGTGGGTGCCGATACCGCCGGCCCCGCCGTGCACGAGCAGGAACTCCCCCGGTTCCATCCGGCCGGCCATGGCCAGATTGGACCACACCGTGCAGGCAACCTCGGGCAGTCCAGCGGCGTCCTCGAGTGAAACCCCGTCGGGGATGGGCATCACCTGCCGGGCCGGCACCGCGACGTACTCGGCGTAGCCGCCACCGGCGAGCAGGGCGCAAACCGGTTGTCCCGCAGACAGATTGGCCACACCCCGGCCGATTTCCGCTATCACGCCGGATACCTCGAGGCCGAGGATCTGGCTGGCCCCGGGCGGCGGCGGGTACTTCCCGTCGGCCTGTAGCAGATCCGCGCGGTTCACCCCGGCGGCGCGGACCTCGATCAGCACCTCGCCGTCACCGGCTCGGACATCGGGAACCTGCTGCCAGATCAGCCGGCCGGCGGTGGTCACGATGGCGTGCATTGACGTCACGCTACTCTCGCCCGAACCGCCCGAATCAGGTGCAACGATCGCCTACCATCACCGGCATGGTTGGGATTATCGGGGGGCGGACCGCAAGTGAAATGCCAGGACTGGACATTGCCGAACAACGCTCATGGGAGAACTTTCTCGATGCGGCGCTGCGGGTCTACGGAACGCTCAACCGTTCACTGGCCGAGCAGCACAAGCTGACACTGGTCGACGTACGCCTGCTGGAGATCCTGGACAAGTCCGGAACCGGCTCGGCCCGGATGGGCGACCTCGCCGAGCAGTTGCTGTCGCTGCCGAGTCGGGTGACCCGCCAGATCCGGCGGCTCGAGCAGGCGGGCCTGGTGCAGCGTGAGGCCAGCCCGGAGGACGGCCGCGGGGTATTGGCGAGCATCACCGACCGCGGCCGCGCTACCGCCGCCGAGGCGATGGTGACCTACGCGGAGGGCGTCCAGAAGCACTTCCTCGGTCCGTTGACCCGACCGCAGATGTCGGCGGTGGGCGAGAACTGCCGGCGGGTCACCACGGCGCTGAAGACGGTCGGCACCAACGGCAGGGCCGTCCGGTCCTGACCGGTTCACGTGCCGGCGGTGCCTGATTCGCCGCCCGCTGCGCTTGTCGGCGGTGCCTGATTCGCCGCGCGCTGCGCTTGCCGGCGGTGCCTGATTCGCCGCGCGCTACCCTTTTCAGCGGTGGCGTGGCAGAGCGGCCTAATGCACTCGCCTTGAAAGCGAGAGTCGGCTAACACCGACCGGGGGTTCAAATCCCTCCGCCACCGCAGTTCGGGGGCGGGCGACTGCATTCGCGCCGCGCTGGCTTCCGGCGTCTAGCCTCAGAGGGGTGTCTTTCACCACCCAGAACGGGACGCGAGGATCTCGCCAGCCCGGCGGTCGGCTGCTGCACCTGATGAACGGCTTGATCGCCAGGCGTATTCGCAAGGGCGGAAGGCTGATGGGAGGTGCCGACGGCCTGGTGCTGACCACGGTCGGGCGCAAGAGCGGCCTTTCGCGCAGCACCCCGCTCGTGTGGTTCCCCGGGGACAACGGCAGTTGGCTGATCGTCGCGTCGGCGGCCGGCGCGCCCCGCAATCCCGCCTGGTACCACAACATCGCCGCGCACCCCGACCAGGTGCAGATAGGGATCGGAGGCCGCACCATCGCGGTCACCGCTGAGCAACTTCATGGCGAGGAGCGCCTGCGGGCGTGGCGCGCGATCGCCTCCACCTCGCCACGGTTCAACAAATATCAGCAGCAGACCGATCGGGAGTTACCGATCATCCGGCTAACCGAGCGGACGGCGGGGACATCGGCAGCCGATCCGGAATGAGGGCACATATCGCCAAACCCCTAGCGGGCTCAGCGCTTCCTGCGGCGCAGCAGGGGAGTTGCGCGAACGGATTCGAGCGCGAGTCGGGGAGAGTCACTCGTGCGCATGACCGTCAGGTCGTCCGCGAGAGTTCCGGTATCGGAGAGGAAGCGGGCCAGCACCGCGGGAGGCACTCGCTCGAACAGACGGTAGAACGTCTCCGGTGCACGGTCAGGATGGCTGCGCAGATACGACAGGAAGATGGTGTCCAGCGCTATGGTGCGCGGACTCCGGGCGGCGGGTGGCTCGGCGTATCCGCCTCCGCGCAGCGCGGCGACCACGCGCGGAGCGAACTCGTGGACGAAGCGCTGCACGGCCAGAAAGGCGTATCCGGTCGAGGGTTTGGCGTGTCCACCCGCGGTGCCGATACGCACGATTCGCGGGCTCGGCCACGCGTCGAAGGGTGCCGTCGTCATCGGGATCACTCCGGCCTCCCGCGAGACGGTCTGGAACCCGGCATGGGGCAGGCGCTGCGCGAGCCAGGTCTCGATGGCCGCCTCGTACACCGCGTCGGGCAGCAGTCGTTCGGTGAAGAACGTGCTCTCGACCAGCGCGGTGTGTGCATCGAACGGCAACACATAGACGAAGTGGATGCCGTCGGCCTGCGAGACATCGAAGTCCATCAGTGTCGCAGTGTCGACCTCGAACACTGGCTCGGCGCTGCGCACGACGCGGCCGCGGAAGTGCTGCAACAGGTGGACGTCTTTGCCGCCATCGGTGGCGCGCGGCAGTGCTGGCGGCCGCGAGTCCATCGCCAGGCGCGCACGCAGCACACCTGCGCTGGTGTGTACGGCGACACGGTCGCCGAGATCGTCGAGGTGCTCGACCGTCACACCGGGCATGAACTCGACCTTCTTGCCCGCGGCGGCGAGGCGTTCGAGGGCGATCTCATAGAAGCGCTCGCCGGGGATGCAGCAGTACGTGAGTCCGGGCGCGGAGCGCAGCACCTCGGCGCCGCCGTTGCGGACGCGCCAGTGGTTCCAGCGATGGGCGATGGCGGACTCGAACGCGTGTGGCACCAGATCGAAGAAACTCCACGTCCGGTCCGCGCCGCTTAGGGTTTCGCGTGGATCGACGAGCAGGATCCGGGCGTCGTCGGGCAGGCCCGCGTCCAGCAGTGCCACCGCGAGCGAGAGCCCGGACAGGCCCGCGCCCGCGATGATCACGTCGGCGTCGAGCGCCGGCTGTACGTGGGGCTCAGTCACCCGAGTGCCTTCCCTTGGCGCCGCGGTCGTTATTCTCCGGTGAAGTGTGCCGCGCGCTTCTCGAACATCGCTGCGATGCCTTCCTTGAGGTCCTTCGACGGTAGGAACGCCGAGTTCCATGCCGCCACGTACCGCAGGCTGGCCGCGACGTCGTCGGTGCGCTGCTCGTCGAGGACGTCCTTGATGCCGCGGGTCACCAGTGGTGAGTTCGCGGCGATCTCCGCGGCGGTGGCGTGCGCGGCGGCCAGTGCGGACTCGGCGTCCGGTAGTACCTCGTTGACCAGACCGATACGCTCGGCGCGCGCGGCGTCGATGTCCTTACCGGTCAGCGCCAATTCGCGCAGGTGGCCGTCGGACAGGATGTAGGGCAACCGGGCCAGGCTGCCGACATCGGCGACGATCGACAGCTTGACCTCGCGCACCGAGAATTTCGCGTCGGCGCTGGCGTAGCGGATGTCCACCGCGCTGATCAGATCCACCCCGCCGCCGATGCACCAGCCCTGGATCGACGCGATCGTCGGTGTCCGGCAATCGGCCACCGCCGTGATGGACTGCTGCATACGCTTGACGGTGGTGTGGAAGTCGGTGCGCGGTCGGGCCGACACCTCGCCGGACATGGTGTCCCCCAGCGTGTTGCCCATCGCCAACAGGTCCAGGCCGTAGCTGAAGTTCCGCCCGGAACCGGTCAGCACGATGGCGCGAACCTCCGGGTCGGCGTCGAGTTCGCCGAATACCAGTGGCATCTCGTCCCAGAAAGCCGGACCCATGGCGTTGCCCTTGCCGGGGCCGAGCAGGGTGACCTGGGCGACGTTGTCCTTGACCTCGACGGCGAGGGATTCATACGGCGTGCTCATAGCCATGAAGGCTACGACCTCGGCAGCCGGGGAGGCGGATCAGGGTCAGATGTACATCGCCGGGTCGATGTAGCTCGTCGGGTCGACCAGAGGCTCCCGTTGTGCCGCCGCCCGCGGCCGCACCACGGCCGGGATGCCGGTGGCAATCGACTCCGGTGCGACGTCGTGGGTGACGACGGCATTGGCTCCGATCGCGCTGTCGTCCCCGATGTGAACCGGGCCCAGGATCTTCGCCCCCGCCCCGATGGTGACCCGATCACCGATCGTGGGGTGGCGCTTACCCTTCTCCAGCGACCGGCCCCCGAGTGTCACACCGTGGTAGACCATCACGTCGTCACCGATCTCGGTGGTCTCCCCGATCACCACACCCATGCCGTGGTCGATGAAGAACCGCCGGCCGATAGTGGCCCCCGGGTGGATCTCGATGCCGGTCAGGAAACGGGTCAGCTGAGCCAGGATCCGGGCCGGGCCCCGCAACACCGGTCTGGCCCACATTCGATGGGCCAGCCGATGGGACCAGATCGCGTGCAGGCCGGAGTAGACGATTGCATTCTCGACATCGCTGCGGGCCGCCGGGTCGTGGGTCCGGGCGTTGCGCAGGTCCTCGCGCAGCGTCGAGATCGGCGTCACGGCGCGATCAGTCCCTGATGTCGTCGAACATCACCGTCGAGATGTAGCGCTCGCCGTAGTCGCAGACGATCGCGACGATGAGCTTGCCGGCATTCTCCGGGCGCTTGGCCAGTTCCAGCGCCGCCCAGATGATCGCCCCGGAGGAGATGCCGCCGAGAATGCCCTCCTGGGTGCCCAGATCGCGGGCCACCCGCACGGCGTCGTCGAGTTCGACGTCGATGATCTCGTCGTAGGCCTGACGGTCGAGGACCTCGGGCACGAAATTCGCGCCGATGCCCTGGATCTTGTGCGGCCCGGCCTGGCCCTCGGTCAGCAGCGGGGAGTCCTTGGGTTCGACTCCGACGATCTGGACCCCGGGCTTGCGGGCCTTGAGGACGTGGCCGACCCCGGTCACGGTGCCGCCGGTGCCGATGCCGGCCACGAAGATGTCGACCTGGCCGTCGGTGTCGGCCCAGACCTCCTCCGCGGTGGTCGACGCGTGGATCGCCGGGTTGGCCGGGTTGGCGAACTGGTTGGCCGAGATCGCGTTGGGTGTCTCGGTGATGATCTGTTTGGCCCGCGCCACCGCGCCGGCCATCCCCTCAGAGCCCGGGGTGAGCACGATCTCGGCACCGTAGGCGCGCAGCATCACCCGCCGCTCGGTCGACATGGTCTCCGGCATGGTCAGGATGACGTTGTAGCCGCGGGCCGCACCGACCATGGCCAGGGCGATCCCGGTGTTGCCGCTGGTGGCCTCGACGATCGTGCCGCCGGGTTGCAGTTCGCCGGCGCGCTCGGCGGCATCGATGATGGCCACGCCGATGCGGTCCTTGACGCTGTTGGCCGGGTTGTAGAACTCCAGCTTGGCCACCACCTGCGCGCCCAGACCTTCGGTCAGCCGGTTCAGCCTGACCAGCGGGGTCCGGCCGACCAGTTCGCTGACGTTGCCATAGATCCTGCCCACGGCTGATCCCTCCTTGTGGGGCGCTGCTGCTTCCACCACGCTAACCGCCCGGCTCGCCTGGTCCGGCGTCGAGTAGCCGGTCAGCTGTCCGCCCACTGTTGGGCGAAACGCAGGAACGCGTCGTTTTCTTCCGGAGCGCCGATGCTCACCCGGGCGCCTTCGTCGCTGTAGGGACGCACCAGAACCCGCGCCTCGGCGGCCTGCCGGGCGAAATCGGCGGTGCGTCCGCCCAGCGGCAGCCAGACGAAGTTGGCCTGCGACGGTGGGAACTCGTACCCGAGGCCGGCCAGTGCGGTGCTGACCCTTTTGCGTTCGGCGACCACCGCGTCGGTGCGGCTCAGCAGCTCGTCGGCCGCCTTCAACGACGCGATCGCGGCGGCCTGGGAAATGCTGCTGGAGGTGAACGGCACGTACACCTTGCCCAGGGCGGTGATGACGTCCGGATCGCCGACGGCGTAGCCGACCCGCAGCCCGGCCAGCCCGTAGGCCTTAGAAAAAGTCCGCAGCACAACGACATTCGGATAACTCTGGGCCAGCCCCAGGCTGTCCGGCAGCAAGCCGTCGCGGATGTACTCGACGTAGGCCTCGTCGATCACCACCAGGATCTCCGGCGGCACGGCTGCCACGAACCGGGCCAGCTCGTCGGGGTCGACCACCGTGGAGGTGGGGTTGTTCGGGTTGCACACAAAGATCAGCCGGGTGCGCTCGGTGATTGCGGCGAGCATCGCGTCGAGGTCGAAGGTGTGATCGCGCAGCGGCACCTGGACCGGTGTCGCGCCGGCCACCCGCACCTGCAGGGGATACACCTCGAAGCTGCGCCAGCCGAACACGACCTCGTCGCCGACGGTGGCGGTGATCTGGATCAACTGCTGGCACAGGCTCACCGATCCGCAGCCGACGGCTATCCGTTCCGGGCCGATCTCGCCGGCGGTACTGAGGTGGCGGGCAAGCTGCTCCCGCAGTTCCACGTTGCCGTTGTCCGGATAGCGGTTGATGCTCTCAACGGCTGCCGCGATGGCCTCCCGGACGCTGGGCAGCGGGCCGTGGACGGTTTCGTTGCTGGCCAGCTTGATCGCCCCCGGCACGGTCTTGCCGGGGGTGTAGGCCGGAATTGCGGCGAGTTCGGGGCGCAGGCGCGCGGTCATTGGGCCAAGTCTAGGGGCGGGCCCAGGTCGGCCGGGACCGGCTTTGCCATGGGTTATCCGGCCTGTGTACGCTCTCGATGGTTCAGGAGGCGTGCCAGAGCGGCCGAATGGGACTCACTGCTAATGAGTTGTCCCTCTTAAAGGGGACCGGAGGTTCAAATCCTCTCGCCTCCGCCGCGGCTGATTCGCTCAGCCACGACAACTGAAGACACGACAACTGAAGATCGGCGCCCGTAGCTCAACGGATAGAGCATCTGACTACGGATCAGAAGGTTAGGGGTTCGAATCCCTTCGGGCGCACTCGCTTCTTCGGGTGATGCCTGACAGTGTTTCGGCTGATCCTTGACACTCCCCTGAAAAGCCGCCGGGCAAGGGCTGTCGCGACTACGACTGGCCCAAGCTGGGCCGGTAATCGGCAACCTCGGCCTCAGCGGCGAGCAAGGCACCCAGTTCGCCCTCCTGCTGCGCCACGAACACACCGACAACCTGCCGGCACAATTCCGGCACGCTCACCCCGCGCGCGTCAGCGATGCGCTTGAGCCCAACCAGGGTTGTCGTGGTGACATGAAACTGCACAGCGAACTGACCGCAGGAACCATCCTCGGGCGGCAATCCCGGCCCCACGACAACGGGACTGTCCATGGCGTACTCGCCAGCCTCGACATCCCGTCGGCTCGTCTCAGCGACCTCGTTACCCTTCAACGGGCCGTCGAAGCATCGATCCGCCCCCGGGCCCCCGTCATCGCTGAAATAACCCACTCCGCCCACGCTAGACCGATCAGAACTCCGAGACCGGTTCAACCTGCCGCGCGACTAGGTGATCGTCAGCCCGCCGTCGACGACGATCGTCTGGCCGGTGACGTAGCCGCCGGCCGCGGAGGCCAGCCACACCGCTGTCGCGGCGAGTTCGGCGGCCTCGCCCAGCCGGCCCATGAGCATCCGCGGCATCAGACTGTCCAGGTAGCCGGGCTTGAGCTCGTCAGTCATCTCGCTGGCGAAGAAGCCGGGAGCCAGTGCGTTGACCCGGATTCCCTTGCGCCCGCTCCACTGCTGCGCCAGATCCCGGGTCAACCCGATCACCCCGGCCTTGGAGGCGCTGTAGGCGGCCTGCGGCAGCCCCCCGGTGGTCAGGCCCAGCACGCTGGCGATGTTGATGATGGAACTGCCCGGGCCCATCACCCGGCCGCAGGCCTGCGCCATCCAGTAGGAGCCATTGAGGTTGACGTCGATGACGGCGCGGAACTCCTCGGCGGTCTCCCGGGTGGCCGGCACGGCAGTGCCCACACCGGCGTTGTTGATCAGAACGTCGACGCGGCCGAACTCGGCCATCGCCGCGTCCACCAACTGCTGGCACTGCTGCGGGTCGGCGACATCGGTCTTGCGGGTGTAGGCCCGCTGCCCGGCCGCCTCGACCAGCGTGGCGGTTCCCGTCATCTTCTCCACCCGCCGGGCACCGAGCACCAGATCGGCGCCGGCCTCGGCGAAGGCCTGCGCGAACGACACGCCCAGTCCCGAGGAGGCGCCGGTCACGATGGCCACGCGACCGTCGAGGCGGAACGCATCGAGCACGCTCACCGGGGATCCCGCAGAATCTGGCGGGCGATGGCGTACTTGTGCACCTCGGTAGGCCCGTCGTAGAGCCGGAAGGCCCGCATATCGGAGAAGATCATCCCCACCGGGGTCTCATCGGAGATACCCATGCCGCCGAGCACCTGTACGCACCGGTCGGCAACCTTGAACAGCTCCTCGGACACCGAGGCCTTGACCATTGAGCTCTCGTGGCGGCCCTTGGCGCCCTGATCCAGGGTCCAGCACGCCCACCAGATCGCCAGCCGGCACTGCTGAATCGCAATCTCGTTGTCGGCCAACATGAATGACACGCCCTGGTGCTCGCCCAGCGGCTTACCGAACGCGGTGCGGGTGCGGGCGTGCTCGACGGCGATCGACTGCACCCGCGATGCTGCGCCCAGCCAGCGCATGCAATGCGTCAGCCGCGCCGGGGCCAGCCGCATCTGCGCGTAGCGCAACGCCTGGCCGACCTCGCCGAGCACCGCCGAGGCGGGCAGGCGCAGATCGTTGAACCGAACCACCCCGTGGCCCTGCACGTAGTTGCGGTCCATGGTGTCCATCACCCGTTCGAGTTCGATCCCGGGGGTGTCTCCGTGGCACAGGAACAGCGTCGGTCCATCACCGCCGTGCGCATTCGGCGCCACCCGCGCCATGATGATCCACGTCTTGGCTCCGTCGGCGCCGGTGATGAGCCACTTGAGACCGTTGATCACATACTCGGTGCCGTCAAAGATGGCTTCGGTCTTGAGTTGGCCGGGATCCGACCCGGCGCCGTCGGGTTCGGTCATCGCGAAGACCGACCGCTGGCGGCCGTCTATCACCGGCACCAGGAATTCCTCGGTCTGCTCACTGTTCGCGATCTTGGACAGGATGAACATGTTGCCCTCGTCGGGAGCGGCACAGTTCAGCGCCACCGGCCCCAGTGTCGACCAGCCGGCCGCCTCGAACAGCACCGCCTGATCGCAGTGCGAGGGTTCCCAGCCGCCGAATCGGCGCTGCGCCTGAAACGTCAAAAGTCCTGCGCTGCGTGCCAACTCGACCATCTCGGTGCGCAGTTCCTCGTTCGGCCCGTGCCGGGTCAGCCGCGGATCGCGCTCGAACGCAACGATCGTGTCAGTGACGAAGGCGCGGATCTCGTCTCGGCGCGCCGCCACATCGGCCGGAATCTCGAAGTCAATCACTGATGTCTCCATTCATAATCGCCGTCGCCCGTTGGAACAGGCGCACCGTCGCGGTGTGCAGGATGTCGCCGATCTCCTTGGGCGCCAGACCCGCTGCTGCGCGGGCGTGTGAACCCTCCAGGATGATGCCGAGCTTGAAACAGGCCAGCACGGTGTACCAGTCGATCCGGGACAGGTCGCGGTCGGTGTTGGCGGCGTAACGCTGTACCAGTTCATCCGGGGTGGCCAGGTCGCCGGCGCTCATCAGTGCGTTCGGCAGCACCGGTTCGTGGCCAGGGCGGTACCACGTCGCCAGCATCCAGCCCAGGTCCTGCAACGGATCACCGATCGTGCACATCTCCCAGTCCACGATCGCAACCACATCGGACCCGGTGGGGGAGAACATCACATTGGCGG
>JBFYOR010000306.1:0-4434 GCA_041303695.1 Mycobacterium sp.
CCGCCGCGGCGGGGCCGGCCCAGGCCAGCGCGGCGCTAACGGCGGCCAGTGCCAGGGTGGCTGTGCGGTGACGTCCGGTCATCAATCCGGCGGTCCTCTCGTGTGTGCTCGCCGGCGTGCCGACGGGTTGGAATACAGCGATCTCTAGTCCGATCGTCGCATACGACGGACCCCTCGTTACGGCCCGCTTTCGCGACGCTAACTGAGCAGGGCCGGTCCGGGCAGGCTGTCCAGCGAGGTGTCCTTGGTCTCCCGCATGATCAACAACGCGATGAAGGTCAAGGCCGCAGCGACGAACAGGTACAGACCGACCCAGGCCACTCCGTATGCGGAGACGATCCAGGTGGCGAGAAACGGTGCGACCGCAGCACCCAGAATGCTCGCCGCGTTGTAGGCGATCCCCGACCCGGTGTAGCGGACGTTGGTCGGGAACATCTCCGGCAGGACCGCGCTCATCGGCCCGAAGCTCAGGCCCATCAGGATCATTCCGATGATCAGGAAAATCAGCATGGTGGTCTGCGACCCGGATTCCAGCGACAGCATCGGACCGAACAGCGCCCCGTAGGCCATGATTCCGGCCGTCACGACCAGCAGGGTGGCCCGGCGGCCGAAGCGGTCGGCAAGCCGGCCGACCACCGGCAGCATCGCCGCGAAGAACAGCATGGCGATCAGCTGCCATTGCAGGAAGTCGACGTAGTTGAAACCCAGACCCTTGCCGTCCGGCGGCCGCTTGGCGGTGCCGTAGCTCAGCGCCCACGTCGTGACGATGTAGAACAGGGTGTAGGTCGCGAGCATCACGAACGTCCCGATGATCAGCTGACGCCAACTGCTCCGAAAGACTTCGGCCAGCGGCGATTTCACCCGCTCGCCCTGTTCGACGGCGCGGACGAACACCGGCGTTTCACTCAGCCGAAGCCGCACGTAGAGGCCGATGATGACCATCACCGCGCTCAACAGGAAGGGGATTCGCCAGCCCCACGACAGGAACGGGCCGGCCAGGTCCGGCTGGGCGGCGCTATGCCCCAACCAGATGATCATCAGCAGGAACAACCCGTTGGCCAGCAGAAAACCCAACGGTGCACCCAGTTGTGGCCACATCGCGGCCCAGGCCCGTTTACCAGGCCGGGCCGTCTCGGTGGCCAGTAGTGCCGCGCCACACCAATCCCCGCCGAGTGCCAGTCCCTGGGCGAAACGCAACACAGCTAGCAACACGGGGGCAAGCAGCCCGACCTGGCCGTAGGTGGGCAGCAGCCCGATCGCGAAGGTGGCGATCCCCATCAGCAACAAGGAGCCGACAAGCGTGGCCTTGCGGCCGACCCGGTCACCGAAATGCCCGAACAGGATCGATCCGAGCGGGCGGGCCACGAACGCCAGTCCGAAGGTCGCCAGCGATGCCAGCAGCGCCGTCGTCGGATTGCCCTTGGGGAAGAACAGGGTCGGGAAGACCAGCACCGCCGCGGTGGCATAGATGTAGAAGTCGTAGAACTCGATCGTGGTGCCGACCATCGAGGCGATCACGATCCGTCGGCGCGGAACCCCGTCGATCAGATCGGAGTCTGCCCTGTCAGTACTCAGCTCATCCCGGGCCGTCATGGGTGCGATCCTTGCAGATCGCCGATCGCAGGTCGCATCCGTTCGATTCGCAACTACCGCGCAGCATCGAGGACCACCTGAACCATCTCGATGGTCGTCGAAGGGTGCAGCAGCGCGAAGCGGCCGATCACTTCGCCCTCCCACACCGTCGGGGTGGCGAAGGCCACCTGCTCGGCGAGAAGTCGGTTCTGCAAATCCAGGTAATCCTCCTTGGTCCAACCGGGCCGGCGCCACAACACGATGGACAGCCCCGGCTCACGCACCAGTTCCAGATGGGGTGTCGCTTCGATGAGTGCGGCGACCTCCTGGGTCAGATCCAGCACACGCTGGATGGCCACCCGGTAGGCATTCGTGCCGTGCACCGCCAGGGAGAACCACAGCGGCAGTCCCCGGGCGCGTCGGGTGAGGTGGTGGGCGAGGTCGGTCGGATTCCAGTACTCCGGATGGTCGGACTGGTGCAGCGGATCCAGATAGGACGCGTGCTGGGTGTGCACCGAGGCCGCCTGGTCGGGATCGCGGTACAGCACCGCGGCGCAGTCGAACGGCGCGAACCACCATTTGTGCGGGTCGGTGATGAAGGAATCGGCGTGCTCCAGACCGGCGAAGCGCCACTTCTGATCCGACAGCAGCGCCGCGGCGCCGTAGGCCCCGTCGACATGCATCCACAGATTGCGATCCCGGCACACCGCTGAGATGCCCTCGAGGTCATCGACGATGCCGGCGTTGGTCGTGCCTGCAGTGGCCACCACCGCGACGACGGGCGGACCGTCATAACCGTCCAGGGCGGCGCTCAGCCCGGCACCGGTGAAACGGTGGTCTTCGGACGCCACCACGAAGGGTTCGACGTCGAGGATCCGACAGGCGTTGGCCACCGAGGAATGCGCCTCGTCGCTGCAGGCGATCCGCACCTCACGGACCCCGAAACGCTGCCTCCCGATCTCCCGGGCGACGGCCAGGGCGGAGAGGTTCGCGACCGATCCGCCGGACACGAACGTGCCACCCGCATCGGGCGGCATGCCGGCCAGATCGGCGATCCAGCGCAGCACCTGGTTCTCCGCGACGATCGCACCGGAGGCCTCCAGCCACGAGCATCCCTGCAGCGATGCGATCGATACCACGGTGTCGAACAGCAGAGCGGCCTTGGTGGGCGCGGCGGGAATGAACCCGAAGAAGCGCGGGCTGTCCGTGGACAGCACGTTCGAGGCGATGTGCTGGACGTAGGCGTCGAGGACCTCGCGGGGGTCGCGGCCGTAGTCATCGATGAACCCGTCCAGCGCCTCCATGATGGGCTCGGGCGGCTTCGGGTGATCCAGCGGGGTGTCGGTGAAGCTCAGCCGAGTGCGCACGTATTCGTACACCAGTCCGGCCAGGTGGGGGTCGTACTGGTGCATGCGGTCAGCCGGCCGGGTCTCGCGCACCACGTGGTGCGCGAGATACGGATCGTTTTCCATGCGGTCTCCCGGTGTTGGCGCTGAGCCTCGACAGTAGATGGCGTGCGGATCGGTGTCGTGGGCAAGCCCTCGAGTCACGTCTGTCCTGCGGCGCCAGGTCCGAGCCGAAATTGATCGCCATCCAAGTTTGTACTGTGGTACACAAGAGCGACGACAATCCCCGGCGTCAGCGAGGACGGATATGACTTCTGCGCAGACCCAACCGGCGGCACCGACTCGTCGGCAGCGGCGACGACTGGAGATCGAACTGCGTCTTCTCGATGCCTCCAGGAGCCTGTTCATCGAGAAGGGCTACGACGAGACGACGGTGGCCGAAATCGCGGAGGCCGCCGACGTGGCATACGGGACGTTCTTCAACTATTTCCCGGCCAAATCGGATCTGCTGGCCGCCATGGGCGAACGCGAAGTGGCGGAATTGTCCGAACAGTTGAGCAGCCTGGCGCGGCGTCCCGACCGGATCGATGGAGCGCTCACCCTGCTCTTCGACGGCTTCGCGAAACGTCTTGAGGCGGCCTCACCGAGAGAGCGCGCGCTGGCCGCCAAGATCCAGTCGATCACCTTCGCGGCGGCCCCCACGGACCGCGACCTGGGCTATCAGGAGGCCTTCGCCGCCTTCATCCGCGACGCCGTCACGGCCAAGCGGGTGCGGGCGGACGTTGCGGTTGAGACCCTGGCCGATCTGGTGGCCAGCGCATACTCGGCCATGGCACTGAGTTGGGTGCACATGCCGGAGTTTCCGGTTCGCGATCGCGCGCGCGCGATTGCCGACCTTCTCGGCCAAACCCTGGCCCCCCGCGAATCGGGCAGCGCCGAATGATCGGGGATCTTGAAGACAAGGTCGCCGTCGTCACCGGCGCCGCGCACGGGATCGGCCGTGCCCTTGCGATCGGCTTCGCCGCCGAGGGGATGCGGGTGGTGGCCGTCGATATCGACGGCGCCGGCGCGCAGGCGACGGCCGATCTGATCGGTTCCGGCGCCGTCGCCCGTCGGGTGGACGTGGCCGACGCCGAGGCCGTCGATGCGCTGGCCGACGACTGTTTCGCCGAATTCGGTCAGGTCGACCTTCTGGTCAACAACGCCGGAGTCTTCCAGGGCGGGCTCTGCTGGGAGCGCAGCGTGGCGGACTGGCAGTGGGCCTTCGGGGTCAACGTCTTCGGAATCATCCACGGCCAGCGCAGCTTTCTTCCCCGGATGATCGCCCAGGGCACCGAGGGCCACGTGGTCAACACCGCATCGGTGGCGGCATTCGTCTCGGCGCCGCTGTCCGGGCCCTATGTGGTGTCCAAGTGCGCGGCCTTCTCCCTGACCGAGTGTCTGGCCCATGATCTGGCCCTCGTCGGCTCCAGGATCGGCGCGTCGGTGCTGGTTCCCAGTGCCTTCGACACCGCGA
>JBFYOR010000307.1:0-3030 GCA_041303695.1 Mycobacterium sp.
GGCTGCCGACGACCCGGAGACCGATCCGATCGACCCGGATGTGCGCCGGCGGTGGCAGGAACTGGCCGACGAGGTGCGCGAGCACCAGTTCCGCTATTACGTCAAAGACGCGCCGGTCGTCTCCGACGCCGACTTCGATGCGTTGTTCAACGAACTCGTCGCGCTCGAGGCGCGCTACCCGGAACTGCGGGTGCCGGACTCGCCGACCCAACTGGTGGGCGGGGCGGGCTTCGCCACCGAGTTCACCGCGGCCGAGCACCTCGAACGCATGCTCAGCCTCGACGACGTGTTCAACACCGACGAACTGGCCGCCTGGTCGGTGCGGGTGGAGAACGAACTCGGTCCCGACCCGAACTATCTGTGCGAGCTCAAGGTCGACGGGGTCGCCATCGCGCTGGTCTATCGTGACGGCCGGCTGGAGCGGGCCGCGACCCGCGGTGACGGCCGGGTCGGTGAAGACGTCACCCTCAACGCCCGCACCATCGGTGATGTCCCCGAAACCTTGACCGGGACAAGCGATTACCCCGTCCCCGCCGTCCTGGAAGTACGCGGCGAGGTCTTTTTCATGGTTGCCGACTTCAACAACCTCAACGCCAGCCTGGTGCAGGACGGCAAGGCGCCGTTCGCCAACCCCCGCAACAGTGCCGCCGGCTCGCTGCGGCAGAAGAACCCGGCCGTCACCGCGCGGCGACCGCTGCGGATGATCTGCCACGGCATGGGCTCCGCGGAGGGCTTCCGGCCGGCCACCCTGCACGACGCCTACGTCGCGCTGAAGGCCTGGGGCCTGCCGGTCTCCGAGCACACCGCCCGGGTGGCGGGTCTGGCCGCGGTGGCCGAGCGCATCGCGTTCTGGGGCGAGCGCCGCCACCAGATCGAGCATGAGATCGACGGCATCGTCGTCAAGGTCGACGACTTCGCCCAGCAGCGCCGACTCGGTGCCACCTCGCGGGCGCCGCGCTGGGCGGTCGCCTACAAGTACCCGCCGGAGGAGGCCCAGACGAGATTGCGCGACATCAGGGTCAATGTCGGCCGTACCGGGCGGGTGACCCCGTTCGCCTTCATGGACCCGGTGCGGATCGCCGGGTCGACGGTGAGTCTGGCCACCCTGCACAACGCCTCGGAGGTCAAGCGCAAGGGCGTGCTGATCGGCGACACGGTGATGATCCGCAAGGCCGGCGACGTGATCCCCGAGGTACTCGGCCCCGTCGTCGACCTGCGTGACGGCACCCAGCGCGAGTTCGTCATGCCCACGCACTGCCCGGAGTGCGGCACGGTGCTGGCCCCGGCCAAGGACGGCGACGTCGACATCCGCTGTCCGAACGCCCGGTCCTGCCCGGCGCAGTTGCGGGAGAGGGTCTTTCACCTCGCCGGCCGTGGAGCACTCGATATCGAGGGACTGGGCTACGAGGCCGCTACCGCGCTACTGGCAGCGCAGGTGATCACCGACGAGGGTGACCTGTTCGGCCTCACCGCCGAGGATCTGATCCGGGCGGAGTTCTTCCGAACCAAGGACGGAAAGCTCTCCGCCAACGCCACCCGGCTGTTGGCCAACCTGCAGCTGGCCAAGGACCGGCCGCTGTGGCGGATCCTGGTGGCGCTGTCCATCCGTCACGTCGGGCCCACCGCGGCGCGCGCGCTGGCGACGGCGTTCGGGGATCTGGCGGCGATCATGGCAGCCGATCAGGAGCAGTTGGCCGGTGTCGAAGGGGTGGGCCCTACTATCGCCGCGGCGCTGCGGGAGTGGTTCGAGGTCGACTGGCACCGCGCGATCGTCGACAAGTGGTGCGCTGCGGGGGTGCGGATGGCCGACGAGCGCGACACGGGAATCACCCCGACGTGTGCGGGCCTGACCATCGTGGTGACCGGCTCGCTGACCGGGTTCTCCCGCGACGAGGCCAAGGAGGCCATCATCGTCCGCGGCGGCAAGGCCGCCGGGTCGGTGTCGAAGAAGACCTCGTTCGTCGTCGCCGGCGACGCACCGGGTTCCAAATACGACAAGGCCGTCGAACTGGGTGTGCCGATCCTGGACGAGGACGGTTTCCGGGCGCTGCTGGAGAACGGCCCGAACGCGCCCGGCGACACCTAACCCAGCAGGGTCGCGACGATGCCGGCCAGGTAGCCCAGCCGGGCCACCTCCGAGGCCCGGAAGTGCGGACCGCCGGGACGGCCGAGCACCATCGCGGTGCGCGGATCGCCCAGCGGTGCCGCGGCCAGCGTGGTGTCCATATCCCGCCACAGCTGGGGCACCCAGCCGGCGTCGGCGTCCAACGCCGCGGCGTGGCTGATCGGCATCCACGGGGTGGCCGCCGCCTGGGTTTCCGGGGCGCCGTGGCTGCCTGCGATCCGGTGCGGACCCGCGTCGGCGTGCTCCACCACCGTGCACCAGCCGACCCGGAGCACCCGCGGGGCCTCGTCGACGAGGGTCTGTAGTTTGGCCTGCCGCGGGCCGGCGGCAGCGACGTGGTCGATGAGTTCGAGTTCGCGGTGCGCCTCCAGCAGACCGGTGTGCGGCCGGATGGACTCCACCCGCACCCCCTGGAGCCCCTCGGCCGCGGTGATCAGCGCATCCGGCATCGCCCCGGCGGGCAGGTCGACCACCAGGTCGTCGATTACCCAGTTCGACTCCGGACCCGTCCCGCGTTCGACGACGTCCAGCGACAGGATGTCGGCCCCGACCGTGCCCAGGGCCACGGCCAGCGAGCCCAGGCTGCCAGGGCGGTCCACGAGCTGGACCCGCAGCAGATACGAACGCACGCGACCACCCTCCCATATCCGCCCGCGACGCTCCTGTCGGCCGAACTGCCCGGGCTTCATGCGCGGGCGTTGGCGGTCCCGGCGTGGGTTTAGGCTTACCGCTCGTGTCCACGATCTCCCGCGATGACGTCGCAAAGCTGGCCAAGCTGGCCCGACTGGCCCTGACCGACGACGAACTCGACGCCTTCGCCGGCCAACTCGACTCGATCCTGGGCTACGTCGGTGCAATCCAGGCCGTCGACGTCACCGGGGTCACCCCGACCGGCAACCCGCTGC
>JBFYOR010000308.1:0-2704 GCA_041303695.1 Mycobacterium sp.
TCACCGGACGCGAGCTTCTCGAGATTTGCCTTGTAGCGGCGCGACCAGTTGGTCGGCTCCTCGGTGTGCGGAGCACGCAGCACCTGGAACACCTTGTCGAGGCCCTCCTGGCCGACCACGTCGCGCACACCCACATATTCGGCGTTGTCCGCGGGAACCCGGACGGTCAGATCACCCTGGGCGACCTTCAGGACGAGATATTCCCTCTGCTCCCCCTTGATGGTTCGGGTTTCGATCGCTTCGATCAACGCAGCACCGTGATGTGGGTAGACAACGGTGTCTCCGACCTTGAAAATCATCAGATTAGAGCCCCTTTCACTGCCCAATGTTAGCACGGTGCCAAATGACGTGCGGATCAACGGTGCAGGTCAGGGGCATCATCGGTCAACACAGGGGGTTGACAGGCGGGGAAATATCTGCAAGGCCTCAGTCCGGCACCGCCGACGGGGCACCGGCCGGCGCGGCGCTGACGGCGTTGCGGCCCTTGTCTACCGCCGCGCGGCCCGACCTACTACTGTGCATAGTCGAACGGCGGACGGCTGACATCGCGGCCGACCGCAAGGCCGAGCAGGAGGCTGCTGTGAACCGCTTGACGAACCGTGTCGTCGCCGCGTCCGCGGGTCTGGCTGCCTGCGGCCTGATCCTCACGGGCTGTAGCGCAGGGCAGATCGCCCAGACCGCCACCCAGGAAGCCGCGGTCAACGGCACCTCGGCAAACGTCAAGACGATCGCGCTGCGCAACGTCCACATCCAAGCAGCGCAGACCAGTGACTTCGTGCAACCCGGCACCGTCGTGCCGCTGATGTTCGTCGCCGCCAACTCCTCACCCGATGTCAACGACAAACTGGTCAGCATCACCTCCGACGTCGGCTCGATCGCGCTCACCGGCGATGCCTCAGTCCCCGCCGACGGGGTCTTGGTCGTCGGCGGCGGAGAACAGGCAGAGCCGATGGGCGCCACCGCCGCCCCCGCTGCCGCGGTCACCCTGGCCAAGCCGATCACCAACGGACTGACCTACAACTTCACCTTCACATTCGAGAAGTCCGGTACCGCCACCGTGGCGGTACCGCTCTCGGCCGGCGAACCCGCCCCGTAGTTCCGCCGCGCACCCGGAGTGCCCGGACACCCCGCACGCGTCCACGGGGTTGTCACACCTAGCGGATAGCGTCGTCATCGTGGCCAAGGTTCGCTCGCAATACCGGTGTTCGGAATGTCGCCACGCGATGCCGAAGTGGTTCGGGCGCTGCCCCGAGTGCGGAACGTGGGGAACCGTCGACGAGGTCGCCGCCCTGACCCCGGCCGGCCATCTGCAGCGCGCTGTAGTCCCGTCGACGCCTGCTGTGCCGATCACCTCCGTCGACCCCGACCGCACCCGGCACTTCCCAACCGGGGTCAGCGAACTCGACCGGGTGCTTGGCGGCGGGCTGGTACCCGGTTCGGTGAGTCTGCTCGCCGGGGACCCTGGAGTCGGCAAGTCAACGTTGTTACTCGAGGTGGCGCATCGGTGGGCGCAGGCCGGGCGGCGCGCTTTGTACGTCTCGGGCGAGGAGTCCGCGGGCCAGATCAGGATGCGCGCCGAACGCACCGGCTGCGCGCACGACGAGGTATACCTCGCCGCCGAGTGCGACATTCAGACGGTCCTGGGCCATATCGAGGCCGTCAACCCGAGTCTGGTGATCGTCGACTCGGTGCAGACCATGACTGCGGGCGACAGCGACGGCGTCGCCGGTGGCGTCACCCAGGTTCGGTCGGTGACCGCCGCGCTGACGGCCGCGGCGAAGTCGTCGACCGTCGCCATGGTCCTCGTCGGGCATGTCACCAAGGACGGCGCGATCGCCGGGCCGCGATCACTGGAGCATCTCGTCGATGTCGTCCTGCATTTCGAGGGCGATCGCAATACCGCCCTGAGAATGGTCCGGGGAATCAAGAACCGCTTCGGCGCGGCCGATGAAGTCGGCTGTTTCCTACTGCAGGACAACGGAATTCAGTGTGTCGCCGACCCATCCGGGTTGTTCCGGGACCAGCGGCCGCAACCGGTGCCCGGTACCGCCGTCACGGTGACCCTCGATGGGAAGCGTCCGCTGATCGGCGAGATCCAGGCCCTGCTTGCCAAACCTGTCAACCCGGCCTCGCCACGCCGTGCGGCGGTCAGTGGCATCGACCAGTCACGGGTGGCCATGATCAATGCCGTGCTCGAGAAGCGGGCGAGCGTTCCGATCGGGGCGATGGACATCTTCCTGTCAACCGTCGGGGGCATGCGGCTGACTGATCCGTCCTCGGACCTGGCGGTGGCGATGGCAATCGCCTCGGCGTTCACCGGCCGGCCACTTCCGGCCACGCTGGTGGTGATCGGTGAAGTCGGTTTGGCGGGCGATCTGCGTCGGGTTACCGGGATGGATCGGCGACTGGCGGAGGCGGCACGGCTCGGTTTCACCACCGCGCTGGTCCCGGCCGATTGCGGCCAGGCGCCGAAGGGCCTACGGACGCTCGAATCCGCCACCATCAGTGACGCGCTGCGCACCATGTTGTCCGTCACCGAGGCAGTGGCCGCCCGGGAACCGCTGGACAAGCGTCAGTGGTGAGACGTCAACCCGTTCGCCCTCACCGACGTGCCGCCGAGCGCAGATTGCCCAACTGAACCACCAGGTTGTAGGTGCCCGGACCGATCGGCTCGCGCGGGAGCGGGCACTGCGGGGCCGAACCC
>JBFYOR010000309.1:0-2509 GCA_041303695.1 Mycobacterium sp.
GGGTGCCGCGGTGATCGCCGTCAAGAACCTGGTGGCCGAGAAGACCCGCCTGGCGCTGTCGGTGCTCGGCGTGGCGCTGGGGGTGCTGCTGGTGCTGGTGATGACGGGTCTGTTCGTCGGCACCACCCGCCAGGTCACCACCTACATCGACCACTCCCGCAACGCGGTCTGGGTCATGCAACCCGGCGTCTCGCAGATGTTCAAGGCGGTGTCCTGGTTGCCCGCCGACACCGACCAGCGACTGATGGCGCTGCCCGAAGTGGCCTCGGCCGACCCGATCATCGGGCTGCCGTCGGACTTCGTGCACAACGGCACCCACACCGCGTATTTCGTTCTGGGCTATGACACCGCCACCGGGGTCGGCGGACCGTGGTCACTGGCGCAGGGCCGCAACGTCGATCAGTCCGGCGAGGTCGTCCTCGACCGGATCCTGGCCGGCAAGAACGACATTCGGCTCGGCGACACCGTTGAACTCGTCGACGAGGATTTCACCGTCGTCGGACTGTCCAACCAGACCGCCGCCGCGACGAACTACTACACGTTCATCTCGCTGCCGGACGCTACCCGGCTGTTGCGCGCGGGCGATCGGGTGTCCTACTTCCTGATCCAACCCGAGCCCGGCTACAGCCACGATCAACTGGTTGCGGCCATCCGCGGCAGCGTCCCCGGCGTCGACGCCTACAGCTCCGCCACCTTCGCCGAGAACAGCCGCGACATCATCGTGACGATGATCGGGCGTCCACTCAAGACGATGATCGCCATCGCCGCCCTGGTGGGCATCGCCCTGGTGGGGCTGACCATGTGGGCCTTGACCGCCGAACAGATGACCGATTTCGGTGTGCTGCGGGCACTGGGCGTGCGGTCACACCAGTTGTGGCGCACCGTATTGACCCAGGCCGGAGTCATCGCGGCGTTGGGCTACCTGGTCGGTGCGGCTGCCGCCTTCGCCGCCGAGATTTTCCTCGGTGACCGCCTGGGTGATGTCACCATCGCGATCACACCCACGATGCTGGTGGCGGTGGCCGTCGGCACCGCTGTGATGGCGGCGCTGGGATCGGTGCTGCCGGCCCGCCGCGTCGCCCGGATCGATCCCGCCATCGCGTTTCACCGCTGAGAGGAACCCATGCTCTGCCCGATATGTCAGCGTGATGCGTCGACACCCAGATGCTCCCGATGTCCTAAGCCGGTGCAGCAGAGCCCATCGAACCCTGTGTTGGAGCTGGTGGACGTCAGGTACCGCTACGGCAGCGGCGACTCGGCGGTGCAGGCGCTCGATGGGATCAGCTTGTCCGTCGACCGCGGTGACGTCGTGCTGGTTGCCGGCCCCTCGGGCGGCGGTAAGACGACAGCGTTGCTGGTGATGGGGCTGCTGCTGTCGCCGGATTCCGGCACCGTGCGCATCGGCGGCCAGGATGTCGGGGCACTGGCTGAGCGCGAGCGGGCGAACCTGCGGCTGCTTCGGTTGGGTTTTCTGTTTCAGGACTACAACCTGCTGAACTCGTTGACCAGCGTCCAGAACGTGGCCGTGCCGTTGCGCTACGCCGGTATTCGCAAAGCCGCGGCCCTGGCGCGGGCAACCGAACTGCTCGACTCGCTGGGACTGGCGCACCGGGCCGGCCACCGGCCCGCCGAACTGTCCGGAGGGGAGAAGCAGCGGGTCGCGACGGCCCGGGCGCTGGCGATGGGACCGGAGGTGATCCTGGCCGACGAACCGACCGCCAACCTCGACTCCGCCACCGGCCGCAAGGTCAGCGAGCAACTCGCCGGGGCGGCGAAGGCCAACGGTGCCGCGGTGGTCATCGTGACCCACGACTCGCGTCTGGACGATATCGCCGATCGGGTGTTCCATCTCGAGGACGGCCGGATGCTGGAAACCGCGGGTTGAGGATGTCAGTTCCGCATGACGCCGGCGGGCCTGCCGGCAAGTCGAATTCCCTTGACCCTCTTATTCATCGCCGTGCGCATGATGCTGCGGTACAGCCAGCCCTTGATGCCGCGGGCATTCACACCGTGGGCACGGTAGAACGCGTCGGGGTCGTCGAAGACACCGAAGTCGCGGTTGACCCCGGTGGCCTGAATGGCGGTGTCCGCCCCGTTCCACTCGATGGGTGGATCGGCGAGGTCCTCGGTGCCCACGCCGTAGCCGAGGAACGGGCCCGGCGGGTGACCGAGTCGCGTGCGCAGTCCGGCCAGGTAGTCCTCGTCGAGGATGACGCCCTCCAGGCCCACCCAGCGGCCACCGACGAATACCTCGGCCCAACTGTGGATGATGTTGCGCGGTGCGAACCAGTAGAAGGGACCGACCATCACACCGTGCTGGAGTTGTTTGTCGATGGTCGCCCCGTGAAAGCGGCAACCGATTCCGTTGGCCCGCAGCAGTGCCATCAGCAGCGTCGTCTTGGTGTTGCACTGGCCGTAGCCGTCGGCCAGCACGGCCGTGGCCGACAGGTCGTCGGAGGTGTTGTACCCGAACGGGATCTCATCGCGGACGAAGTCGTACACCGCCCCG
>JBFYOR010000310.1:0-5868 GCA_041303695.1 Mycobacterium sp.
AGTCCGGTTCAGCCTGCACTGGCGCACCTGGCCGGGATGTACCTCAGCTACTTCGGCGCCTTGAGGTCGTCCAGTGCCCGCTGCGCCCCGCGGTTGAGCGGCACCGGCGCGGTGTCGCGGGCGTTGTCCAGGGTGATGCCCTTCGCCGCCGGAACCGCCTGTTCCAGTTGGGGTTTGCGCTCGAACAGTGTCCTGGTCAGCACACAGGCCAGGTTGGCGTCCAGATCATCGCGGGCCACCAGCAGATTGGCCACCGCGATGGTCGGGACGTCGGCGGGCAGGCCATAGGTGGCCGCCGGGATGACGCTTGGCTCGTAGGCGGAGCTGATGGTCTGCATCTGCGTCAGCTGCGGGGTGACGTCGATGAACGTCACCTTGTCTCCGCCGGTGGTGATCAGGTCGGTGATGCCCGGCGTGGGCAACCCGCCGGAGAAGAACATCGCGTCGATCGCACCCTCCTTCATGCCGTCGACGGTCTTGGTCAGATCCAGGCGCTGCGCGGCGAGATCGGATCCCGGGTTGAGCCCGGCCGACTCCAGCAGCCGATTGGCGATCACCTCGGTGCCCGACCCGGGCGAACCGGTGGAGACCCGCTTGCCTCGCATATCGTCGATCGAGGTGATGCCGCTGTCCTTGCGGGCGATCACCTGGGTGTAGTTGGGATAGATGCGCGCCAGGGCGGCCAACGGTTGCTTCTTGTCGAAGGCGGCAGTGCCCGCGACGGCATCGGCGGCGGTATCGGCCAGCGCGAAGGCGACCTGGTAGGTGCCGGCGATGACCTGCTGGATGTTCTGGACCGAGGCGCCGGTCTCCGCGGCGGTCGCCTTGACGCGGCCTTGGGTGGCGGCCGAAATCTGTTCGGCGTAGGCGTTCCCGAGGGTGAAGTACACCCCGGTGGCGTTTCCGGTGGCGATGCCCACCCTGGTGTCGGCGCTCACCTCGCAGGTGATCTGGCCGCCGGAATCCGCTGCGGGGGCATCTTTGCGGCCGCCGCAGCCGCTGGCGGATGCCCCCGTCATCGCCAGTATCGCCAGCACCGTCGTCGTCCGCATTGCCCGTGTCATGAGCGTGTCCTCCGATTGCCGATGATGGTGAGCGCGACCGCGATCAGCAGGCACGCTGAGCCCGCCGCGATCGTGGCAGGGGCGAGGAACAACATCAGCGCGGCGGCGGCTCCGGTGAGCAGCCGCGCGGGCGTGCTTGCGGGTCCCACACCGAGCACCCATCCACCGAAGGTGACCGACAGGGCGACGATACCTGCCCCGGCGGCGGCCGACACCCAGAGCACCCCGGCCACCGGGCCGTTTCCGAGCAGATATTCCCCCGGCCGGGTCACCACGAAGGCGATCGGGACCAGGAACGCCGGTGCCGCGTAACGCAACGTGGTCCACATGGTCGCCACCGCCTGCCCGCCGGTTACCGCCGAAGCACCGACCGCAGCGAGCGCGGTTGGTGGGGTGACCTCGGAGAGCACCGAGTAGTAGAAGACGAACATGGCCGCCGCCGGAGCAGGGACGTCGAGCGCAAGCAGGGCCGGTCCGATGATGACCCAGCCGATCACGAAAGAGGCAGTCACCGGGATGGCCAGGCCGAGAATCGCTAGCGCTACCGCGGCGACGACGGCGGTCAGCGCAAGCATCGCGGTGCGGTTGTCGGTGATCGCCGAGACCCCGCTCACCAGAACCGACGAGAACTGGGCGCCCAGGCCCGTTTTGGTGGTCATGGCTGTGATGACCCCGGCGGCGGCGCAGACTGCGACCACCGGCAACACACCGCGGACTCCAGCGCTGAGCGCACCGAACAACCTGGCCGGCGTCAGCGACGTGCGTCGGTCCAGGAACGACAGCAGCACCGCCAGTGCGGTGGCGTAGACCACCGCGCGGGTGGCCGACATGCCGGTGATCAGCAGAACGACGATGAGGATCAGCGACGAGAAGTGGTAGCCGGACCGGCCGAGCAGGCGCCAGGCGGAGGGCACGTCCGCGCTGGCGGCCCGTAGGCCGAAACGGCGAGCGTCGATCTCGACGGCGAGCAGGATCCCCAGGTAGTACAGGACGGTCGGGATCAGTGCCCAGCCCAGCACGGTGAGATAAGAGACCTCGAGGTACTCGGCGACGATGAACGCTGCCGCGCCCAGCGTCGGGGGCGAGAGCAACGCACCGACGCCGGCCGCGGCCAGCACGCCGCCCGCTCGTTCGGGGGTGTAGCCGGCCCGGCGCATGATCGGCCAGGTGACCGCGCCGACGGTGACGGCGGTGGCGGTGCCCGAACCGGATACCGTGCCCAGCAGGAATCCGGACGCGACCGCGGTGCGGCCGGCCGCACTGGGCGATCGACGGAAGGCAGCCACCGACAGGTCGACAAAAAACCTTGCGGCGCCGGATAGTTCGAGTACCGCGCCGTAGATCGTGAACAACACGATGTAGGTGGCTGCGACGTCCAGCGGGGTGCCGAAGAATCCACTGCCGGAGTTGTACAAGGCGTCGATGATCTGGTCGAAGTTCAGCCCGGCATGCGCGATCGCCCAGCCCTGCGGCAGCAGTCCGCCGTAGTAGCCGTACGCCAGGAACAGCCCGCAGACGATCGGCAGCGCCCAGCCCGTCGTGCGCCGGCACGCCTCGAGGATGAGTACGAGCAGTGCCGCACCCATGGCCACGTCGGTGGGGTCGAGTAGGCCCTGGCGGTCGAGGAATTCGTCGTAGCCGCCGGCGCCGATCCACACCGGCGCCACCGGGTAGAGGCAGACCACCAGCGTGACCGCGGCCAGCGCCCAATCCGCGGCGCCGGGCCGGTTGGGCGGGTCGATGCTGCCCCACCCCGGGCGGTAGACCAGGAACACCAGCGGCAGCGTGCCGGCGAGGAACACGATCAGGTAGAACTGGCTGCCCTGAGCGAGCGGTCGGAACACCTGCCAGATTGTCAGCAGGGCGACCGCGAAAGCCACCGCGGTGACCACCCGGTTGGGCCAGCCCTGCAGCGGGCGACCCGGCTTCTCCTGGTCGTCGACCGGTGCGCTGGCGATCGTCGACGAGCTGCCATCCACGACGCAACGGTATGCCCCGGCGGCTGCCGGCGTCGAACGCGATCTGGGTTAAGGGCCGATTCCGGGTCAGCAGCAGCGCGCCCCCGGGTTCGTCTCGGTCTGCCGGTGGCGCGTGCGCCAGTACTGCGCTTCGCTGAGCACCGGTTCGCCGGGGTGATCGCGACGACGGTGCGTCAGGTAACGCTGGTAGTGGTTGTCGCCCATCAATGAGCCGACGTACCAACGGATCTGACGGGTGAGTCTCCCAGCATGTCCCATTGCTTCTGCACCTCCTTTTCGATCGGCGTGGCGAGCAGCCGGGAGGGGCCGAATATCCGAGACGGCACCGGCGTTTCCACGGCCAGCGGCAGCCCGCGCCCGCGCATTGAGCGGATCGTCATGACGACGGCCGATGCCACGACGATCAGCACCACCGTGGCGAAGAGGATCGACAGCGTGCCCTGGATGAACGTGTTGCGGATGACGTCCTGCAGTTGGTCGGGGTTCTTGGCCGCACCGAATGACGTCTTGCCGGCGTCCCGCGCGTCGCGGAACTGGGAGTGCTGGGTCCAGTAGCCCAGCTTGGGATCGCCGGAGAAGATCTTCTGCCACGAGGCGGTCAGGGTGACGGTCAGATCCCATAGCAGCGGAATCCCTGGAATCCAGGCCCATTTCAGCATTCCCATCTTGATCACCACTACCGTCACCACGGTCAGGGCGATGGCGGCGAGCAGCTGGTTGGCGATGCCGAATAGGGGGAAGAGGGTGTTGATGCCGCCCAGTGGGTCGGTGACGCCCATCAGCAGGATGGAGCCCCAGGCCGCAACGACGATGATGCTGCACCCCCACGCACCGACCTTCCAGCTCGGGTCGTGCAGCCGGCGCAGCGGCCCGCCGAGGTTACTCAAGCCGTCGGAGAGCATGAACCGGGCGACCCGGGTCCCGGCGTCGATGGTGGTGAGGATGAACAGCGCCTCGAACATGATCGCGAAGTGGTACCAGAACGCTTTGAGACCGCTGCCGCCGAACACCGACAGCACCTGGGCCATACCGAAGGCCAGCGTGGGTGCGCCTCCGGTGCGCGAGACGATCGACTGTTCGCCGACGCTGGCCGCGGCATCGGTGATCTCCGTGGGAGTAATCGGCTGCCCGGACAGGCCCAGCTTGTTGACGTAGGCCGCTGCGGTCTCCGCGGTGCCCCCGGTGGCCGCGGCGGGGGCGTTCATCACAAAGTACAAGTGCTGGTTCAGGATTGACGCGGTGATCAGCGCCATGATCGCCACGAACGACTCGGTCATCATTCCGCCGTAGCCGATCAGCCGCATCTGGCCTTCCTTTTCCAGCAGCTTCGGCGTGGTTCCCGAGGCGATCAGCGAGTGGAAACCCGACAGCGCGCCGCAGGCGATCGTGATGAACAAGAACGGGAACAGCGAGCCCGCGAACACCGGACCGGTTCCGGATCCGGCGAATTGCGATACAGCCGGGGCCGCCATGACGGGCCGGGCCAGCAGGATGCCCACCGCCAGCAGCGCGATGGTGCCGATCTTCATGAACGTCGACAGGTAGTCGCGCGGGGCCAGCAGCAGCCACACCGGCAGCACCGACGCCGCCAGGCCGTAGATGATCAGGCACCACGACAGGGTGACCTTGGACAGCGTGAACCACTGCACGCCCCAGTCCGTGTGGCCGACCCAGCCGCCGGCCACCACGGCCAGCAGCAGCAGTGCCACCCCGATCAGCGACACCTCCGATACCCGGCCCGGCCGCAGGTAGCGCAGGTAGACGCCCATGAAGATGGCGATCGGGATCGTCATCGCGATGGAGAACACGCCCCAGGGGCTCTCGGCGAGCGCGTTGACCACCACCAGGCCCAGCACCGCCAAGAGGATCACCATGATGACCAGCACCCCGACGATCGCCGCCGTGCCGCCGACCGGGCCGAGTTCGTCGCGCGCCATCTGACCCAGCGAGCGTCCGCGCCGACGGGTTGAAATCGCGAGCACCAGATAGTCCTGAACACAGCCGGCCAGCACCGCGCCGAGGACGATCCAGATGGTGCCCGGCAGATAGCCCATTTGGATGGCCAGCACCGGGCCCACCAATGGCCCGGCCCCGGCGATCGCGGCGAAGTGGTGCCCGAACAGCACCCGCCGGTCGGTGGGCATGTAGTCGGTGCCGTTCTCGTAGATCTCCGCCGGAGTGGCGTGGTCGTCGCGCGGGCGGACGATCTTCATCTCGATGAGCCGCGCGTAGAACCGGAACCCGATGACGTAGGTGCAGATCGCCGCGAGGACGAACCACACGGCGTTGACGGTCTCTCCGCGCAGGAAGGCGATCATTGCCCACGCCACCGCGCCCAGCACGGCGATGGCCCCGAAAAGCAGCCTGTGCCGTCTGGTGATGGGGGAGCGGTCGATGATGGCGACCGGCGGGAGGTTCGGGTCGGTGCGGACGAAGGTGACGTCGCCGCGGACTTCCTCGATCCGGTGCTGCGGCGCGGCGGGGGGTGATCCCACGGTTGTCTCCTTCGGTACGGGCTGCCGTCGATCCTCGCACCCCGGGCCCCGGCGGTGGCCGGGATGACGCCCGGCGCAACTGCGATCGCAGCAGGAGACCGCCGAAGGGAATTTCCAAGACAGCTTTCGCAGATGTCGGTTCGACCACTCAGGTTCTTCTCAGGTAGGTTGATCTCCATCAGGTGAAACCCGCAATGGGGGGAAGAAGCAAAAAATGGAAATCTCACTCCGCTCTCAGATGGCTGCCGGCGTGGCCCTCGCGGGTGCCGCGGCCATCGCGGTGACCCCGATCGTTGGGCCGGAAATGGTCGAGTCGCTGCGTCAGGTGAC
>JBFYOR010000311.1:0-4612 GCA_041303695.1 Mycobacterium sp.
CGCTGCCGACCAGGCTGGTTCCCCCGACGCTGTACGACCCGCCGCCGGGCGGGTAACCCGGCCGGCCCGGTACCGTGCCACCCACTTGCGACACATCAGAGGATTGACCTGCACCCGGGCCGGTGAGCGCTACGGTGGGGTGCCGCCGAGCGAAGGGGACACGCATAGTGAGCGACGCGCTGGGGCTCTCGATCGGGACGACGAACCTCGTGGCCGTCCGACCCGGTCGCCAGCCGCTCGTCCGACGGTCGGTTCTCACGCTCTGGGACGACAGACCGGCCGAGGTCGGTGTTCCGTCGCAGAACCCGGAGCTCACCAGTCCCAACCTGACCCAGGTCGGGTTGGTGTTGCGTGGTTTCGTCGAACGGGTCGGCGACCCGGTTCCGCTGGTTGCCGCCGATGGGTCGGCACACCGGGGCGAGGCACTGGTGGCCGCTGCCCTGGACGCGATGGCCCGCGCCGCCGACGACGGTGTATCCCCGGCCGCGGTGGCGGTGACCGCCCCCGCCCACTGGGGGCCGGCAGCCATCGGTGCGTTGCGGGGCGCCCTGCGCGGCAGCCCGGTCCTGTCCCCCGGCGGATTCCCGCCGATCATCGTCTCCGATGCCGCCGCCGCGCTGGCCGCACTGCAGGCCGCGCCTGGCCTGCCCGGCAGCGGGGTCGTCGCGCTGTGTGACTTCGGCGGCAGCGGCAGCTCGATCACCCTGGCCGATGCGGGGGCGAACCTGGCGCCGATCGGCGAGACCATCCGCATCGCGGACTTCTCCGGAGACCGGATCGACCGGGATCTGCTTGACCTTGTGCTGGCCGGCATCGGGACCGCCGGGCAGGAGGAGACCGGCAGGACAACAGCGATCGGGGCGCTGACCCGGTTACGCGAGGAATGCCGGCTGGCCAAGGAACGACTGTCCGCGGACGCCTCAACGACACTGCCCGTCGACCTGCCGACATACCGCGCCGACATTCGGCTCACCCGTGCCGAATTGGACGCTGTCATCGCCGGGCCGTTCGCCGGGTTCCTCGACGCCCTCGGCGACGCCTTGGAGCGCAACCGGATTCCAGCGGTGAATCTGGCTGCGGTTGCCACTGTCGGCGGTGGAGCCGCGATCCCCGCCATCGGCCAGCGACTCGCAGAAGCCTTGCGGGTACCGGTGGTCACGATGCCCTATCCGGGTGCCGCGGCGGCCGTGGGCGCAGCCATCCTCGCCGTCCGGGGTCCGGTCGCTGACGCGCCGACCGGCCTCGCGACCACCGCGGCCGACGCGCCCACCGGTCTGGCGCCGGCCGCATGGGCGTCCGGGACCGCTGGACAGGCCGCCACCGAGTCGGCGTCCGACGGCTCACCGTCGGCGACATTCCGCGCACTGGCCTGGTCCCAGGATGAGGACGCCGGCGGGGAACCGGTTCCCTACACCGGCGCGGACTACACGGTCGCTCCGCCGAGCGGCCCCGGACCGATGGCCGACGTCGCACCCGATGACGCCGAAACCATGGTGGTCGCGGCTCCGCTGCCGTGGTATAGCCGCCCGCCATTACTCCTGGGCCTTGCCGCAGCGGTGGCCGCGCTGGCCGTCGGCGGGCTGGCGATCACCTTGACCGGCAACGAGAGCAGCCCCACCACGACCACGACCCGGGTGACCAAACCCGGCGAGCAGCCGTCGAATCCGGCTGTACCGCAGACGATCACCATCACCGGCGGTAATGGTCAGCCGACCGTTTCGACGATCACACCGACCACCACCGCCGTACCGTCCACGACATCACCCACGACGACGACAACGCCGACCACAACCACGACGACGACCACCACCACCACGACGACGACGACGCCGACCACGACTACTACGACGACGACGACGCCGACCACCACCAGGACGACCACGACGACGACGGTTCCGACCACCACGACGCCGCCGACCACGGTCCCGCCGACCACCACGGCCGCGCCGCCGCCGACCACCACCGCCGAGCCCGTCCCGACGACCCTCGAACCCGCCGTGACGACGCAGGCGATCATCCCCGAGGAACCGCTGCCGGAGACCAAGCCGGCACCGGAGGAGTAAGACCCGCCGATCCGGTGCGGCGATGACGCCGCCCGTCGGGCGCCAATATTCGACCTCGCTCGCGCGGCGGCCGCCCGAGATGCGACTATGAACCGTCGACAAGCACAAGTTACCCACCGGTAACAAGAGTCAAGTTACCGCTCGGTAACCAATCTGGAGAGGGACGTCGTGGAAACCCAGACGCTCATCCGGCTGATCATCGGCCTGACCATGACCGCCATCGTTGGGGTTTTAGCGCTCAAGCGGGTCCTGTACCTGACCAAGCTGATCAATTCCGGCCAGCCCACCGCCGACGAGCGCGGCCGCAAGAACCACCTCGGCGAGCGGATCGGTAACCAGGCTCGGGAGGTGTTCGGGCAGACCCGGCTGCTGCGGTGGTCCATCCCGGGCCTGGCGCACTTCTTCACGATGTGGGGCTTCTTCGTCCTGGCCACGGTCTACTTCGAGGCCTATGGCGTGCTGTTCGACCCCAAATTCCATATCCCGTTCGTGGGCAAGTGGGCCATCCTGGGCTTCCTGCAGGACTTCTTCGCCGTCGCGGTGCTGGCGGGCATCATCACCTTCGCCATCATCCGGTTGCGCTCCGAACCCAAGGAGTACGGCCGCGCTTCGCGGTTCTACGGCTCCCACACCGGCGGCGCCTGGCTGATCCTGTTCATGATCTTCAACGTCATCTGGACCTACGCCCTGTTCCGCGGCGCCGCGGTGGCCGTCGGGAACCTGCCCTACGACAGGGCCGCATTCTTCTCCCATGCGGTCGGCAGCCTGCTCATGCCGTTGGGGGTCCACACCAACGAGATCATCGAAACGGTCGCCCTGCTGCTGCACATCGCCGTGATGCTGGTGTTCCTGCTGATCGTGCTGCATTCCAAGCACCTACACATCGGCCTGGCGCCGCTGAACGTCACCTTCAAGCGGCTTCCCAACGCGCTGGGTCCGCTGCTGCCGATGGAGTCCGGCGGCTCCTACATCGACTTCGAGGATCCCGCCGAGGATGCGGTCTTCGGTCGCGGCAAGATCGAGGACTTCACCTGGAAGGGCTACCTGGACTTCACCACCTGCACCGAATGCGGCCGCTGCCAGTCCCAGTGCCCGGCATGGAACACCGGAAAGCCGTTGTCCCCCAAGCTCATCATTATGGACCTGCGCGATCATTTGTTCGCCAAGGCGCCCTACATTCTCGGCACCAAGAACGGTCCGGCCGACACCGAGGGCGGACTGGAACTGACGCACTCCGACGATGAGCACCATGTCCCGGAGTCCGGCTTCGGCCGGGTTCCCGCCGACTCGCCACTGCAGGCCACCCGACCACTGGTGGGTGACGCCGCCGCACTCGGGGTGATCGACCCCGATGTGCTCTGGTCCTGCACCACCTGCGGGGCGTGCGTCGAGCAGTGCCCGGTGGACATCGAGCACATCGACCACATCGTCGACATGCGTCGCTACCAGGTGATGATGGAATCGGAGTTCCCCTCCGAGTTGGGTGGGCTCTACAAGAACCTGGAGACCAAGGGCAATCCGTGGGGCCAGAACGCCAAGGAACGGCTCACCTGGATCGATGAGGTCCCCTTCGACGTTCCGGTGTACGGCAAGGACGTGGACTCCTTCGCCGGCTTCGAGTACCTGTTCTGGGTGGGGTGCGCCGGCTCGCTCGACGACCGCGCCAAGAAGACCACCAAGGCAGTCGCCGAACTGCTCTCCGCAGCCGGGGTGAAGTTCCTGGTGCTCGGCGACGGCGAGACCTGCACGGGTGACTCAGCGCGCCGCTCGGGCAACGAATTCCTGTTCCAGCAGTTGGCATCTCAGAACGTCGAGACGCTCAACGACCTGTTCTCCGGGGTCGAGCGGGTGGACCGCAAAATCATCTCGACCTGCCCGCACTGCTTCAACACCCTGGGCCGGGAGTACCCGCAGGTCGGTGGCAGCTACACCGTGCTGCACCACACCCAGCTGCTCAACCGGCTGGTTCGCGACAAGAAGCTGGTTCCGGTTCAGTCCGTCAGCGGTGGACAGGCCGGCACCATCACCTACCACGACCCCTGCTACCTGGGCCGGCACAACAAGGTCTACGACGCGCCGCGCGAGTTGATCGACGCGTCGGGGGCAACCCTGACCGAGATGCCACGGCACGCCGAGACCGGGTTCTGCTGCGGCGCCGGCGGTGCCCGGATGTGGATGGAAGAGCACCTCGGCTCCCGGGTCAACCACAACCGCGTCGACGAGGCGCTGACACTGGACCCCGCCACGATCGCCACCGGCTGTCCGTTCTGCCGGGTGATGCTCAGCGACGGCGTGGGTGACCGTGGCAAGGCCGAGCAGGTCGAGGTGGTCGACGTGGCCCAACTGCTGCTGGGTTCGCTGGACCGCGGAACGCTGACCCTGCCGGAGAAGGGCACGGCCGCCAAGCTGGCCGCCGCCACGGTCAAGACGGCCCCCGCGATCAAGCCGCCCGCACCCGAACCGGTCGCGGCCGCCTCCGCTCCCGCCCCCGCGGCACCGGCCGCACCATCAGCACCGGCCGCGCCGGTGGCGATTCCCAGTCCCTGGGC
>JBFYOR010000312.1:0-2806 GCA_041303695.1 Mycobacterium sp.
GTGTATTCGTGGAGTGCGGGCACCTGGCTGATGGTGCTACTGGGCGGCATCGTGCCACTGGGCAGCGTGGCCTTCGTCGCGTGGGCTGACCGGACCGGAAAACTGGACCGGTGAGCCTGCGCTACTCGCGGCGCAGCCTCGACTCGACGAACCGGTCCAACTCTTCCCACTCCGCGACAGCCTGTGCGGTGGACCCAGCCGGCTTGGCGGTCGACTCCGGGTTCAGTACGTGGCCGACCAGTCGGCCCACAGCGGTGTCCTCGGCGAGCAGGGTGTCGACGGCGTCGTCCTCGGAGTAGTCCCCGACGTCGCGGATGAACTCGACGGCAAGCGCCAACTGGTCGCGGTCGATGGCGTCCGGGCCGTCGGCGATATCGTCCACCAGACCGCTGAGCACGTAGACGTTCTCATCGGTGACGTCCACCCGCAGTGAACCGTCGGTGGCCGCGGTCCGGATGTCGTCGTAGGTGCTCAGGCCGGACAGGTCGTGGTCATGCTCGTCGGCCAGGTAGCGGGCCAGCGCACGCTCGGACCCGAACACACTGATCCGGCCGTTGCGGCCCAGGAAGATCGGCTTGTCGTCGAAGTAGCAGCGCAGCGTGTACAGCGTGCCGCCACTGGTCATCACCCGGACCGGGTCGATGCCGACGTGCTCCCAGAACTTGGTATCGCCACCGAGGACCACCGGGGCCACGGTTCTGGGCTCGAGGACCTCGGCGATGGACCCGTCGACGGCGTCGTCGTCGACGTCGTCCGCGGTCAGCGCGGAGATGGCGCCCTCGTCGAGCGACTCGTCGAACGGCTCGTCGAGTTCGGCGGCGGCCTCCGCGGCGACGCCGGCGTCGACGTCCGGCGTCGTGATGATCTCGTCGATCGCCGCCACCACGCCGTCCCAGCTCCGGGCGACGGTCTGGCCGATGGCCTCCCAGCGTTTACGGCCGGCCCGGCCGCTGAACTGGTCGATACCGCCCATCACCTGTCCGAGGTTGGGGTTGCCGTTGAAGAACCGGGTGACCGCGGGCAGCTCGCACACCGTCCCGATCGAGGAGACCACGGCCAGGGTGTTGGCCAGCGAGTCCACCGAGGCCTCGGTGGGCTTCTCGGCGAGCAGTTCCGCCACGCCGATCAGGTCGGCCTGGCGGTTCTCCGCCGGTTGCAGCCGGTGGGCGTTGGCCTTGGTCAGCCGCCCCCAGGCGGGGTGGTCGGTCAGGTCGTTGTCGGAGTCCGTCCGCACGAACGCGGCGAGATCCGCCACCGATTCGAACGCGAACAGATCCTCGTCCTTGCCGAGGAACCCCTCCCATTCGTCGCCGGCATCACGCCAACGGGGAGCCCACAAGGTGTAGAGGTCACCCGCGGTGACCCCGATGCGAATCGGTACCAGCTCTGCCGCCATGCCGGACAGCCTAACGACCTACAGTTTGTCCCCATGGATGTGTGTGTCGTCGACCACCCGCTGGCCGCTGCCAGGCTGACCACTCTGCGTGACGAACGCACCGGCAACGCGGCCTTCCGCGCCGCGCTGCGCGACCTGACCCACATGCTGGTTTACGAGGCCACCCGGGACGCGCCGAGCGAGGAGATCAGCGTTCGCACGCCGCTGATCGACACCATCGGCAGCCGGCTGGCCAACCCGCCGCTGCTGGTGCCGGTGCTGCGGGCCGGCCTGGGCATGGTCGACCAGGCGCATGCGTTGATCCCGGAGGCCCGGGTGGGTTTCGTCGGTGTCGCTCGCGACGAGAGCACTCACCAGCCGACGCCGTACCTGGAGTCGCTGCCGGCCGACCTGCGGACCCAGCCGGTCATGGTGCTCGACCCGATGCTGGCCACCGGCGGGTCGATGGCGTACACGATCGAGTTGCTGGTCGGGCGTGGCGCCGTCGACATCACGGTGGTGTGCGTGGTGTGCGCGCCCGAGGGGGTGGCCGCGCTGGAAAAAGCCGCTCCGCAGGCACGGTTGTTCACCGCGGCGATCGATGACGGGCTCAACAGCGTGGCCTACATCGTCCCGGGTCTCGGCGATGCCGGGGACCGGCAGTTCGGGCCGCGTTAGAGCCGAGCCAGCACGGCCGCGAGCAGCGCGCCCAGATCGTGGGCCGATTCGCGTCCGGCGGCCAGCACCTCGTCGTGCCGCAGTGGCTCGCCGGTCATCCCGGCGGCGAGGTTGGTGACCAGTGACACCCCGAGGACCTCGGCGCCGGCTGCCCGCGCCGCGATGGTCTCGTGCACGGTGGACATGCCGACCAGGTCGGCGCCGAGGGTGCGCAGCATCCGGATCTCGGCGGGCGTTTCGTAGTGCGGGCCGGGCAGGCCGGCATAGACGCCCTCGGTCAGCAGGGGATCGATCTCGCGGGCCAGCGCACGCAGTCGCGGCGAGTACGCATCCACCAGGTCCACGAACTGCGGGCCGAGCAGCGGGGAGCGGGCCGTGAGGTTGAGGTGATCACTGATCAAAACCGGCTGCCCCACCCGGTACTCCGGGCGCAGACCGCCGGCGGCATTGGTGAGCACGACGATATCGGCGCCGGCCGCACAGGCGGTACGAACCGGGTGCACCACCCGGTTCAGGTCGTGTCCCTCATAGGCGTGGATGCGGCCGACGAAGACCAGGACCCGATGGCTGCCCACCGGGATCGACAGCACCTGTCCGCTGTGGCCGTCGGCGCTGGGCGGCAAAAAGCCCGGCAGCTCGGCCATCGGGATCTCCGCCGACGGGACGCCCAGTGCGGCGGCGGCAGGTGCCCAGCCCGAGCCGAGTACCACGGCCACGTCGTGACGGTCGGCTCCGGTGCGTTCGGCGATCACC
>JBFYOR010000313.1:0-2737 GCA_041303695.1 Mycobacterium sp.
GCCGGGGCTGTCGTGGACCTCGAAACCGATATCGGTCAGTGCGGCAGCGAGGGTGTCGCGCTTGGTCTGCAGTGATGCTCGCAGGGCTTCGGCCCAGGCGTCCTCGTGGTTCAGCGCGTAGGCCACCGCGGGTTGGAAGGGTGCCCCGCCGACATAGCTGAGGTACTGCTTGGCCGCCCGCACGCCGGCGATCAGGTCCGGCGCCCCGCAGGCCCAGCCGATCTTCCAGCCGGTGCAGTTGAACATCTTGGCCGCACTCGAGATCGTCACCGTGCGCTGCGCCATGCCCGGATAGGACCCGATCGGCAGATGGGCCCGGCCGTCGAAAACCAGTCGCTCGTAGACCTCATCGGAGATCACCAGCAGGTCGGCTTCGACCGCCAGCGCGGCCAGTGCGCGCAGTTCGACATCGGACAGCACCATGCCGGTCGGGTTGTGCGGGGAGTTGACGATGATCGCCCGGGTTCGCGGGGTGATCGCGGCGCGGACCGCATCGATGTCCAGGGCGAAGCCGCGCCCGTCGGGCACCAGCGGCACCGCGACCCGGTGCGATCCGGCCATCGCGATCACCGGCGCGTAGGTGTCGAAGAACGGCTCGAGCACCAGAACCTCCGAGCCCGGCTCGACCAGTCCGAGCACCGCGGCCGCGATCGCCTCGCTGGCGCCCACGGTGACCAGCACCTCGGTCTCGGGGTCGAAGTCCATGCCGTAGCGGCGCCGGCGTTGCCCGGAGATCGCCTCCCGTAGAGCGGCGATCCCGGGACCCGGCGGGTACTGGTTGATCCCGTCGGCGATGGCTTGCCGGGCCGCTTCCAACATGGCCGGCGGGCCGTCCTCGTCGGGAAAGCCCTGGCCGAGGTTGACCGCGTTGAGGCTGGCGGCCAGCGCCGACATCCTGGCGAAAACGTTCACCGCGTAGGGGCGCAGCCGCTCGACCGTCACGATCGCAGAGTAGTCACCGCGCGGCCGGGAAGCCGCCCAACCAACAGGTTGGCCGGGGGTGTTTACGGACCGGCCCCGCAGCCGACTAGGCTGCACAGTGCCGGAAACGACACCAATCCGAACGTTCTTTGAAGAGGAAAACCACATGTCCGAAGAAGCCTTCATCTACGAGGCCATCCGCACGCCGCGGGGCAAGGGTAAGAACGGTGCGCTGACCGAGGTCAAGCCGCTCAATCTCGTGACCGGTCTGGTCGACGAGATGCGCTCGCGCCACCCCAACCTCGACGAGAACATGATCAGCGATGTCATCCTCGGCTGCGTCTCGCCGGTCGGGGACCAGGGCGGCGATATCGCCCGCACCGTCGTCATCGCTGCCGGGATGCCCGACACCGTCGGCGGCTTCCAGCTCAACCGGTTCTGCGCCTCCGGCCTGGAGGCCGTCAACACCGCCGCACAGAAGGTGCGCTCGGGCTGGGACGACCTGGTCTACGCCGGCGGCGTGGAGTCCATGAGCCGGGTCCCGATGGGCTCCGACGGCGGCGCCATGATGTCCGATCCGGCCACCAACTACGACGCCTACATCGTCCCGCAGGGCATCGGTGCCGACCTGATCGCCACCCTGGAGGGCTTCTCCCGAGACGACGTCGACGCTTACGCGGCGCAGTCCCAGGAGCGCGCCGCTGCGGCCTGGTCGGGCGGTTACTTCGCCAAGTCGGTGGTTCCGGTCCGCGACCAGAACGGCCTGCTGATCCTCGACCACGACGAGCACATGCGCCCGGGCACCACGATCGAGAGCCTGGGCAACCTCAAGCCCGCCTTCGAGGGCCTGGCCGCGATGGCCGGCTTCGACGACGTCGCGATGCAGAAGTACCACTGGGTGGAGAAGATCAACCACGTCCACACCGGCGGCAACAGCTCCGGCATCGTCGACGGCGCCGCCCTGGTGCTCGTCGGCAGCGAGAAGGCCGGCAAGGCCAACGGCCTGACGCCCCGGGCCCGCATCGTCGCCACCGCCACCAGCGGCGCGGACCCGACCATCATGCTCGTCGGCCCCACCCCCGCGGCCTTGAAGGCACTGGACCGGGCCGGCCTGAAGCCCGATGACATCGACCTCTGGGAGCTCAACGAGGCCTTCGCCTCGGTGGTGCTGAAGTTCCAGAAGGATCTCAACATCCCCATCGAGAAGCTCAACGTCAACGGTGGCGCCATCGCGATGGGCCACCCGCTGGGCGCCACCGGCGCCATGATCACCGGCACCATGGTCGACGAGCTTGAGCGCCGCGGCGCCAAGCGCGCCCTGATCACCCTGTGCATCGGCGGCGGCATGGGTGTCGCCACCATCATCGAGCGCGTCTAAGCCTCACCAGACACATCTAGGAGCAAGCGAAAAACCATGGCAGAAAACACCATTCAGTGGGATAAGGATGCCGACGGCATCGTCACGCTGACCCTCGACGACCCCACCGGCGGGGCGAACGTGATGAACGAGCACTACAAGGAGTCGATGCACAAGGCCGTAGAACGCCTTGTCGCCGAGAAGGATTCGGTCACCGGCGTGGTCATCACCAGTGCCAAGAAGACCTTCTTCGCCGGTGGTGACCTCACGGCCATCATCAAGATCACCCCGGAGGACGCCGGCGAGGCGTTCGCCGAGGTCGAGGAGATCAAGGCCGACCTGCGCAAGCTGGAGACCCTGGGCGTGCCGGTCGTCGCGGCCATCAACGGCGCCGCCCTGGGCGGCGGCCTGGAGATCGCCCTGGCCTGTCACCGCAGGATCGCCGCCGACGTCAAGGGC
>JBFYOR010000314.1:0-3487 GCA_041303695.1 Mycobacterium sp.
CCGGTGACCTCGAACCCGAACCGGTGGTAGTAGCCGATATTGTCCGGGTTGCTCGACTCCAGATACGCCGGCGCACCCTCGGCATCGCAGCGGTCCAGCCGCGACCGCAACAATGCGTTGCCGAACCCCGCGCCGCGCACCCGCGGGTCACTGCCGATCATCGCCAGATACCAGTGCGGCTCCTCGGGGTGATTGGCTTTCATCTCCTCGCCGAGCGCGCGGGCGATGCCCAACCGGCCGCGGAACGCCCGCACCAACGCGGGTGCCATCCAGATCTGCTCGCGGGGTGCCTGCACCCAGCGGCCGGGCGGATCCCACAGCGCGGCCGCACCCGCCCCGGCCTCCGAGGCCGCCAACTCGACGCCGCCGCCGGCCAGAAAGTGGTGGCGCGTCAACGCGCCGAAGAACCCCGGCAGCGCCGCCCGCCGTTTGCGGGGGTCGGGCTGCAGCCAGCAGATCACCGGGTCGTCGTAGAAGGCCAGACCGAGCACCCGGGCGACGGCGGCCACGTCGGTTCTGCGGGCGGGCCGCGTCTCGATGGGCATCCCGGCCAGGCTAACCCGTCTGCATTAGCCGAGCAGCCCTCAACCCAGCAGCACGGTGGCGCCGAGGGTGAGCACGCAGGCCACCACCGCCGCCGTCGTCAGCCCGTACACCAGTGTGCCCGCCCGGCCGGTCGCGAAGCTGCCCATCAGATCGCGGTCGCGGGCCAGTCCCACCATCGCGATCAGCAGCGGCACCAGCAACACCGCGTTGAGCACCTGCGTTCCCACCAGAATCGTCACCAGTGGCACATCCGGCGCCAGGACGATCGCCGTTCCCAACAGAGTGACGATCCCGTAGGTCGTGTAAAACGTCCGGGCCTCGGAGTAGGGGTCGTCGAGGGCGGCTTCCACGCCGGCGTACTCACACACCGAGTAGGCCGTCGACAGCGGCAGGATCGACGCGGCCAGGAAGGACGCCCCGATCAACCCGATACCGAACAGGACGGCCGCAGCTTCCCCGGCCAGTGGCTCCAGGGCCACCGCGGCGTCGGCGGCGTCGTTGATGCGAAGCCCGTCGCGGTGCAGGGTCGCCGCGCAGGCCACCACCACGAAGAAGCCGATCACCCCGGTCAGCACCGCGCCGGTGATGACGTCCACCCGTTCCAGCGGCAGGTCCTCGGTGCGCAGTTTCTTGTCCACCGCGTAGGACTGCATGAACGACAGCCCCCACGGCGCCAGCGTGGTGCCCAGCGTCGCGGTCACGATCGCGATCGCCTCACCGGTCATCGGCATGGTCGGCACGAACGTCCCGTGCAGCGCCGCACCCCAGTCCGGGCCGGCCAGAAAACCGGAGATGATGTAGGCCAGGAACACCGTCGAGACCAACAGCAGCAGCCGCTCAACGCGGTGGAAGCTGCCGCGCAACACCAACAGCGATACCGCCACCGCGGCGAACGGAACGCTGAGATAGCGGCTGACGCCGAAGAGTTCGAAACCCGCTGCGATACCGGCGAACTCGGCACAGGTGGTGCCGATGTTGGCCACCACGAGCGCCGCCAGCACCGCACCGCCCACCCGCACCCCGTAGCGCTGGCGCACCAAACCGATCAATCCCTGGCCGGTGACCACGCCCATCCGGGCGGCCAGGCCGTGGAACACCACCAGCGCGATCGTCGACAGCAGCAGAACCCAGAGCAGCTGATAGCCGTGGTCGGCACCCAGCACCGAGTACGTGGTGATGCCGGCCGGGTCGTCATCGGAGAGCCCCGCCAGCAGGCCCGGACCCAGCACCGCCAGCAGCGCGGCCCACCGAGCCTTCCCCAGGGGCAGCCTCATCCGCGCCGGTTCCGGAACAGGTGGCGTCGGTGCGGCCACGCCCGCGACCGCAGGAACGGCCGTCCCCAAAGCCGGGGTCGGTGGGCAAGCCGGGCCCGCCACCGGCCGGCGTGCTCTCGAGACATCGCGGCGACGATCCGCGCGGCCAGCGCCGCAGGCATCGCCCGCAGCACCCGCTCCCCCACTTCCGGGGAGGAGGCCGTCACCGCATCCGCAGCCAGGCCCGGATCCTCGACCGCAAGAATCTCAGTGGCCGAATCGGTATCGACCCGGCTGACCAAGGCGGCCAGACTCCGGGCGTCAAGCCGGTGCACCGCCGCGCGCGGGGCCGTCAACTGCACCGCGTGCCCCCGCTCGGAGGTCAGGTGCAGATCCGACCAGGCCACGACATCCTCGGTGCTGCGCGGTACCAGCCGGCCCAGTCCGAGCCGCCGCAGCACGCCGCCGAACCCCACCTCCACACCGCAGACTTCCAACCGGGAGTCCGCGGTACGGGCCAACACGACGTCGGCGACCCGGGCCAGCCGCTGACCGGCCAGGTCCACCACCTGGGTATCGAGCACATCCCGGGCCAACCGGATCTCGTCGTCGTACAACTGCTCGACCGGCGCCCCGACCGCCCCGGCGGCCAGCACCGGCCGACCGCAGTGCACGTTGGTCACCGCGTCCCAGGACAGCAGCACCGCCGGCGCACCACGTCGGCTGACCAACAGCCGCGCGACCGTTCGCGGGCCGCCGTTGCCGTCGAGTCGGACGGTGAGATCGGCGAGCCGGCCGACCACCGCGCCGTCGGCCCCGACCACCTCCGCACCGGCGATCCGGCTGAGCAACAGCACGTCGGCAAGCATGCCGCATTCGCCCTCGGCAACGATGCTTACCCGTTCTAATCAACCTCAGTCCAACTAACACCGACCGACATGAGGAGAGAACGCGATGCGGGCACTGCGAATGGTCGAATTCCAACGCGATCCGGAACTGATGGAGATCCCGGAGCCGGTGCCCGGACCCGGCGAGGTCGTGGTCAAGGTCGGCGCTGCCGGGGCCTGCCACTCCGACCTGCACGTGCTCTACGAAATGGACGTCTCTGCGGTGTGGCAACTGCCGATGACCCTGGGCCATGAGACCGCGGGCTGGGTGCATGCCATGGGCGAGGGGGTCACCGGACTGGCCGAGGGTGATCCGGTCGCGGTGTACGGCGCGTGGGGCTGCGGGACGTGTCAGCGCTGCACGGTCGGCATGGAGAACTATTGCGAGGTGCCCTCGCTGGTCGGTGGCGGCGGCCTGGGCCTCAACGGCGGGATGGCCGACTATCTGCTGGTCCCCCACCAACGGCACCTGGTGGCGCTGCCCGACGGGCTGGACCCGGTCACCGCCGCACCGCTGACCGACGCCGGGCTGACGCCGTATCACGCGATCCGCCGGTCCTGGCCCAAACTCACCCCCGACGCCACCTGCGTGCTCATCGGGGTCGGCGGCCTCGGCCACGTCGGGGTGCAGATCGTGCGGGCCACCACCGCCGCGCAGGTGATCGCCGTCGACGTCAAACCCGAGGCGCTGGACTTGGCGCGCAAGGTCGGCGCCGATCACGCGGTGCCGTCCGACGACAGCGCCGCCACGACGATCCGCGACCTCACCGGCGGGCGCGGCGCCGACGTCGTCATCGACTT
>JBFYOR010000315.1:0-3482 GCA_041303695.1 Mycobacterium sp.
CCAGGATCTGCGCCCGCGCCGACTGCAACGCCTGGGTGCCCGAGGCGCAGGCCGCGTAACTGGAGGACACCGGGATGCCGGTCCAGCCCAGCTTCTGGGCGAAGGTGGCCCCGGCGACGAAACCCGGGTAGCCGTTTCGGATGGTGTCCGCGCCGGCGACGAACTGGATCTGACGCCAGTCCAGTCCGGCGTCTTGCAGGGCCGAACGGGCGGCGACCATGCCGTACTCGGTGAAGTCCAGACCCCACTTGCCCCACGGGTGCATACCCGCGCCGAGGATGTAGACGGGTTCCGGAGGGCAGGAGCGAAGCGACCCAGGGAGTGATTCGGCCGGACTCATGACGCGATTCTCCAGGCGTAGACCGAACGGGTGAAGCCGTCGTCGTCAACGTAAAGCGGCATCGTGGTCAGCTCCATGTTCATCCCGACTTTCAAGTCGGCGGCCAGCGTGCCCTCGACCACTTTGCCCAACACGATGATGCCCTCGTCGGCCAACTGCACCGCGGCGACCGCGAACGGCGTGAACTGCTCGGCCTGCGGGTAGGGCGACGGCGGCTGGTACTGGTTCTCGGTATAGCTCCACAGCGTTCCGCACCGCGACAGGGCAACGGCTTCCAACTCGTTGGCATCGCAGGCCGGATTGGGGCAGTTGTTCTCCCGCGGCGGGAAGACATAGGTGGCGCACTGCGGGCATCTGGCGCCTGTCAGGTGCGGTACGCCCGCATCGTCGACGGCCCACCAGCCGTCGACGGCGGGTAGTTCAACAGCGGCGTCCGGAGAAGCTGGCACGGCCGTCAGCGTACGCGATCACAGCGGCCGAACTGAAACGTGTTTCAGTTCCGGCGGCGTCGGGCGCCATGCCTAGAGTATGGGCGTGAGCGAGAAGCCGACACTGATGTTGCTGGACGGCAATTCGCTGGCCTTCCGGGCCTTCTACGCGCTGCCGGCGGAGAATTTCAGGACCAAGAACGGCCTGACCACCAATGCGGTCTACGGGTTCACCGCGATGCTGATCAACCTGCTCCGCGATGAGGCGCCCACCCACATCGCGGCCGCCTTCGACGTCTCCCGCCAGACCTTCCGCGCCGAGCGGTTCCCGGAGTACAAGGCCACCCGCAGCGCCACACCGGATGAGTTCCGTGGCCAGATCGACATCACCAAGGAGGTCCTGGGCGCTCTGGGCATCACCGTGCTCGCCGAACCCGGGTTCGAGGCCGACGACATCATCGCCACCCTGGCCACCCAGGCCGACGAGGCCGGCTACCGGGTGCTGGTCGTCACCGGAGACCGCGACTCGCTGCAACTGGTCAACAACGACGTCACCGTGCTCTACCCGATCAAGGGCGTCAGCGTGCTGACCCGGTTCACCCCCGAGGCGGTGCTGGAGAAGTACGGACTGACCCCGGAGCAGTACCCCGACTTCGCGGCACTGCGCGGGGACCCCAGTGACAACCTGCCCGGCATCCCGGGGGTGGGGGAGAAAACCGCCGCCAAGTGGATCGTCGAGTACGGCTCGCTGGAGAACCTGGTGGACAACGTCGAAGGGGTGCGGGGCAAGGTCGGAGAGTCGTTGCGCGCCAACCTCTCCACCGTGGTGCTCAACCGGGAGCTCACCCATCTGGTGCGCGACGTGCCGCTGGCCCAGACCCCGGACACCCTGCGTCTGCTGCCCTGGGACCGCGACCAGATCCACCGGCTCTTCGATGACCTCGAGTTCCGGGTGCTGCGCGACCGGCTGTTCGACACCCTGGCCGCCGTCGAACCCGAGGTCGAGGATGGCTTCGAGGTGCGCGGCGGGGCGCTGGAGCCCGGGGCGGTGGGGGACTGGCTGGGCGCACACGCCCGGGACGGACGTCGCTGCGGGATGGCGGTGGTGGGCACCCACGCCGTGTACGACGGCGATGCCACCGCCGTGTCCATCGCCACCGCCGGTGGCGAGGGCGCCTATATCGACACCACCGCCATGACCGCCGAGGACGAGGCCGCACTCGGCGCCTGGCTGGCCGACGCGGGTGCGCCGAAGGCGCTGCACGAGGCCAAGATCGCCATGCACGACCTGGCCGGGCGGGGCTGGACGCTGACCGGCGTCACCTCCGACACCGCGCTGGCGGCCTACCTGGTGCGGCCCGGACAGCGCAGCTTCGCCCTCGACGACCTCTCGCTGCGGTACCTGCGGCGCGAACTGCGTGCCGAAACCCAGGAGCAACAACAACTGTCGCTGCTGGATGACCCCGACGGCGTCGACGATCAGGCTGTGCAGACCCTGCTGCTGCGGGCCCGGGCCGTCGCAGATCTCGCCGACGCGCTCGATGAGGAACTGGCCCGTATCGAATCCACGTCGCTGCTTCGCGATATGGAACTACCGGTGCAGGCGGCGCTGGCCCGGATGGAAACCATCGGGATCGCGGTGGATCAGGACAAGCTCGACGTGCTCCAGCGCGAATTCGGCGATCAGATCCGCGATGCCGCCGAGGCCGCGTACTCGGTGATCGGCAAGCAGATCAACCTCGGCTCACCCAAACAGTTGCAGGTGGTGCTGTTCGACGAGTTGGGCATGCCCAAAACCAAGAAGACCAAGACCGGCTACACCACCGACGCCGACGCCCTGCAGTCGCTGTTCGACAAGACCGGGCACCCGTTCCTCGAACACATGCTGGCTCACCGCGACGCCACCCGGCTGAAGGTCACCGTCGACGGACTGCTCAAATCGACTGCCCCCGACGGTCGCATCCACACCACCTTCAACCAGACCGTGGCGGCCACCGGCCGGCTGTCCTCCACCGAGCCGAACCTGCAGAACATCCCGATCCGCACCGATGCCGGCCGCCGCATCCGGGATGCCTTCGTCGTCGGCCCGGGGTACAGCGAGCTGATGACGGCCGACTACAGCCAGATCGAGATGCGGATCATGGCGCACCTGTCGCGCGACGAGGGACTGATCGAGGCGTTCCGTACCGGAGAGGACCTGCACTCGTTCGTCGGGTCGCGGGCCTTCGGTGTACCGATCGACGAGGTCACCGCCGAGTTGCGCCGCCGGGTCAAGGCGATGTCCTACGGGCTGGCCTACGGATTGAGCGCCTACGGGCTGTCCGCCCAGCTCAAGATCTCCACCGAGGAGGCCAAGGAGCAGATGGACTCCTACTTCGCGAGGTTCGGCGGGGTCCGCGACTATCTGCACCTCGTCGTCGAGCAGGCCCGCAAGGACGGCTACACCTCCACGGTGCTGGGCCGGCGGCGCTATCTGCCGGAGTTGGACAGCAGTAACCGCCAGCTTCGGGAGGCCGCCGAACGGGCCGCGCTGAACGCCCCCATCCAGGGCAGCGCCGCAGACATCATCAAGGTCGCGATGATCGGCGTGGACGCGGCGCTGCGGGAGGCCGGCCTGGCGTCGAGACTGCTACTGCAGGTGCACGACGAGCTGCTGCTCGAGGTGGCGCCGGGGGAGCGGGACGTCGTGGATCGGCTGGTGCGAAACCAGATGG
>JBFYOR010000316.1:0-4971 GCA_041303695.1 Mycobacterium sp.
AGTCCGGGCTTACCCCGGAGCCGGCCGCGCCGGCGGGCACCACCGCTCCCAAGGGCCGTCCCACCCCCAAACGCAATGAGACCGCCAAACGTCGCGGCCCCGTCGCGCCGGCACCGCAGACCTCCGCCGAGGCCCGCAAGCGCCGCAAGGAGATGCGCGCGACGATGACCAAGGAGGAGAAGCGAGCCGACAAGGCCAAGCGCCGCGCCGCCCTGGCCACCCGCCGGGAGAAGATGATGGCCGGCGAGGAGGCCTTCCTGCTGCCGCGCGATCAGGGCCCGGTCCGCCGCTATGCCCGCGATATCGTCGACTCCCGGCGCAATGTGCTCGGCCTGTTCATGCCGGCCGCCCTGTTCATCCTGTTCATCGTGATGGCAATGCCCCAGCTGCAGTACTACACGTCACCGGCGATGCTGATGCTGATGCTGATGATGGGTGTCGACGCGGTGCTGCTGTCACGCAAGGTCAACAAGGCCGTCGACGCGAAGTTCCCCGACCACACCGAAACCCGTTTCAAGCTCGGCTTGTACGCGGTGGGCCGGGCCTCCCAGTTGCGCCGGATGCGGGCGCCGCGGCCGCAGGTCGCACGCGGCACCAAAGTCGTCTGAGCGGCGGGTGCGCACCCTGGTGCTCGGCGGCATCCGGTCGGGCAAGTCACGGTGGGCCGAGACTGCCATCACCGAGAGCCGGACTACCGGCAACACGGTCTGTTACGTCGCTACCGGTGCCGCTGCAGGTGTCGACCCGGAGTGGGATCGGCGGATCGCCGCCCACCGGCACCGTCGGCCACCGTCGTGGCGCACCGTTGAAACCGCGGCGGTGGCCACCCACCTGCGCGCCAACCCGACGACCCCGACCGTGGTCGACGATCTCGGTGGTTGGCTGACCGCGGTGCTGGATCGCCGCGGCTGGGACGACGGATCAGTCGAGGCCGATGTCGAGGACCTGGCCGCTGCAGTCGGTACGGTGAGCGCCGATCTGGTCCTGGTCAGTCCGGAAGTGGGCCTGATGGTGGTGCCGGCAACCGCGGCCGGGCGCCGTTTCGCCGACGAGTTGGGCACCCTCAACCAGCGGTTGGCAGACTGCTGCGACCGTGTGGTGCTGGTCGTCGCCGGCCAGCCACTGTGGGTGAAGCCGTCGGCGTGCGCGGTACCGGGATGAGCGGGTTCGACGATGTCGCACCCCCCGACGGCCGGGTCGCCGCAGCCGCCCGCCGACGCCAGGATCTTCTGACAAAGCCCCGTGGGTCGCTCGGCCGACTGGAGGATCTGTCGGTATGGGTCTGCGCCTGCCAGGGACATTGCCCCCCACAACAATTCGAGCGTGCCAGGGTGGTGGTGTTTGCCGGCGACCATGGGGTTGCCCGGGAAGGGGTATCGGCCTACCCCGCCGAGGTCACCGCTCAGATGCTGGACAACATCGACCGTGGCGGGGCGGCGATCAACGCCCTGGCCGATGTGTCCGGCGCGACGATCCGGGTGGTCGATATCGCTGTGGACCGCGACGGCCCCGCCGACACCGCGGCATACAAGGTGCGGCGCTCCAGTGGGAACATCGCGGTCGGGGATGCACTGACCCATGACGAGGCGGTGGCCGCAGTCCGGGCCGGCCGCCGGGTCGCCGACGAGGAGGTCGACGCCGGCGCCGACCTGTTGATCGCCGGCGATATGGGTATTGGAAATACTACTGCGGCAACGACATTGATCGCCGCACTGACAGGCACCGAACCGGTTCTCACGGTGGGCCGGGGAACCGGTATCGACGACGCGGCCTGGTCACGCAAGACCGCCGCGGTCCGCGACGCGCTGTACCGGTCCAGGGCGGTGCACTCGGATCCGGTCGCACTGCTCGCCGCCTGCGGCGGCGCCGACCTGGCCGCGATGGCCGGCTTCTGCGCACAGGCGGCCCTGCGGCGGACCCCGCTGCTGCTGGACGGACTGGTGGTCACGGCGGCGGCACTGGTCGCCGAGCAGATGGCCCCCGGCGCCCGGTTGTGGTGGCAGGCCGGGCACCGCTCCCCCGAACCCGCACACACCCTCGCCCTGACCCAACTGGGCCTCGACCCGATCGTCGATCTGGGACTGCGCCTGGGTGAGGGCACCGGCGCCGCAGTGGCCCTGCCGATCGTTCGCGCCGCGGTGGCCGTGCTGTCCTCGATGGCCACCTTCGCCGACGCCGGGATATCCGGTCCCGAGAGCCCGCCGGCTCCGTGATCGGCGGTCTGGCAAGCGCTTTCACATTCGGCACCGTGCTTCCGGCCGGACGCGCCGGAGCCGGCCCGGGCGCAGCGACGATCAGTGCGCTGCCGGCGGTCGGGGTAACGCTGGGCCTGGCCGCGGCGGCGGTCCTGTGGGCCGGGCAGTGGGCCTTCGGTCCGCACAGCCTGCTGGCCGGAGCGGCGGCGGTGTGCACACTGCTGCTGCTGACCCGGGGACTGCATATCGACGGACTCGCCGACACTACCGACGGCCTGGGCTGCTACGGGCCACCGGAGCGCGCACTGGCGGTGATGCGTGACGGGTCGACCGGGGCGTTCGGGGCCGCCGCCGTCGCGGTGGCCCTGATGAGCCAGGCGGCCGCATTCGCGACCCTGCCGCCGGGGTGGCCGGCGACAGCGGGTGCGGTGACGGCCGTCGCCGCCGGCCGGGTGGCAGCCGTGCTGTCATGTCGTCGAGGTGTGCCCGCCGCGGCAGGCAGCAGCCTCGGTGCGCTGGTGGCGGGCTCCCAGTCGCGGGCGGTACTGGCCTGCTGGGTCCTGGTGGTGGCCGGGCTCTCGGTGCCGGCGACGCCACGGCCCTGGCAGGGTCCGGTGGTAGTCATCGTGGCCCTGCTGTGCGCGGCAGCGCTGATCGCACACTGTGTGCGGCGGTTCGGCGGCGTCACCGGCGACGTGATGGGCGCGGCGATCGAATTGACGACCACACTGGTACTGGCGGGTCTGGCGATCCGGCCCTGAGGAGGTTGCACATGCTGGGAGAACTGACGGCGCCCGAAATCGAGGAAGTGTTGGGAGCCGAGGTGATCGCCCGGATCGGCTGTATCAGCGAGGGCAGGGTCTACGTCGTGCCGGTCACCTACGTCTACGACGGGACCTATGTGTGGGGGCATGCCATGGACGGCGCCAAACTGCGGGCGATGCGCGGCGAGCCGAATGTCTGTATCGAGGTCGAGCACGTCGACGACCTGTCCAACTGGCGCAGTGTCATCGCCTGGGGAACGTTCGAGGATTGTCTGGACGCCGACTGGGACGCCGGCATGGCGCTACTCGTCGCGCGCATCATGCCGCTGCTGACGTTCCCCCCGAATGAGCCGCCGCCAGACCTGTCTGCACTGCGGCGCGGGTCGGTGTACCGGATTCGACTGCACGAGAGGACCGGGCGATTTGAGACGACCGCCGGCCCGACACGGAATGCGGGCATCACGTAACCTGAACAACCAGTTCGATCAGATCCCCGGGAGGGTTGCAATGTCCAGGGACCCGAGCTTGCCCGGGGCGCAGTGGTTTGAACAGATTGCCGAGAGCAGCGGCCTGATCTTCTACATCCTGCGGATCCACCCGGACGTAGCCTTCGAATATCTCGGTTCTGCGCTGCAGACCCGGTTGGGCATCCCGGTGACCTCTAAGACCGCCGTCGACACCGAGGCAGTCCTGAGCCGGATCGACCCCGAGTTCGCTGACCGGCTGGCCGAAGCCCTCGCGATGGCCCCCGGCCAGGAATTGTCGATTGACCTGAAATGGCGTCACGTCGAGGGCCAATCGGTGTCCAGTCGCGCCTGGATGCGGGCCAGCCAGCGCGCCGACGGTTCGGTGGTCCAAGAAGGCGTGGTGGAGGACATCACGGAACTACGCGCCGTTGAGGCCGAGCTTCGCAACTCCGAGCAGCGGCACCGCCTGCTGGCCGAGAACGCCTACGACGTCATCTGGACCATGGCGCTCGACGGCACCATCACCTATATCAACCCAGCCGTCACTCGGGTGCGCGGCCTGTCCCCCGAAGAGGCCAGGCAACAGAAACTTGAGGAAATCAACACACCGCCATCCGCGGCCAAGGTCGGCGAGTACTTCCAGCGGGTGTTCGCCGCGATCGAGGCCGGCACCGAACCCCCGGTGTTCCAGGGCGAGATGGAGTACTACCGCAAGGACGGCTCGATCATGACCGGCGAGCTTCAGGTCATCCCGCATATCGACGCCGACGGACACGTTGTGGAACTTCTCGGCGTCACCCGGGACATCAGCGAGCGCAAGCTGTTCGAGACCGAACTCACCCGGCTGGCGGAGACCGATCCGGTCACCGGCGTATGGAACCGCCGCCACGGCAGAGAGTTGCTGGAGGCCGCGACGGCGCAGCCCGACCAAGCGAGCGGCCCGCTGTCGGTGCTGATGGTCGATATCGACAACTTCAAGGCGATCAACGACACCTATGGCCACGAGGCCGGTGACACCGTGCTCATCGAGTTGGCCCGTCGGCTGGCCGGGGCGGTTCGCGGCACCGACATGGTCGCGCGTTGGGGCGGTGAGGAATTCGTCATCCTGCTGCGCGACTGCACGCTGGACGACGCCGTCCCCCGGGCCGAGAAGATCCGCCGCCAGATCGCCGATGTCTCGTTTCCCGGCTTCGGCACCATCACCGTGAGTATCGGCGCCGCGCAACTGGTGGCCGGCGAAGATGTGACGTCCTGGGTGGCCCGCTCCGATAAAGCGCTCTACCAAGCAAAACGGGCGGGACGCAACACGGTGGTGGCCGGCGACCGGCGCTAGCCAAGCGTCAGCGGAGCCGCGCCATCCAACCGTGCGTATCGGCGAAGGTGCCGCGCTGGATTCCGGTGAGAGTGTCGCGTAGCGCCATGGTGACCTCGCCAGGCGAACCATCGCCGACGGTGAACTCGCCCTCGCCGTATTTCACCTGCGCCACCGGGGTGATCACCGCGGCGGTGCCGCAGGCGAACACCTCGGTGATCTCGCCGGTGGCC
>JBFYOR010000317.1:0-4290 GCA_041303695.1 Mycobacterium sp.
ACAACCTGCACGGAGCGGACCTTCGAGGGCATGGGTGGGGTTCGGATCGTCTACGACGTATGGACTCCGGACACCGAGGTGCGCGGAGTCGTCGCACTCGCCCACGGGTACGGCGAACACGCCCGCCGCTACGACCATGTGGCGAAACGCTTCGGTGAGGCCGGTCTGGCCACCTATGCGCTCGACCACCGCGGGCACGGCCGGGCCGGCGGCAAGCGGGTGCGGGTACGCGATATGAAGGAATACGTCTCCGACTACCGCAGCCTGGTCGCGATCGCGACCGCGGAGAACCCCGGGGCAACCCGGATTGTGTTGGGTCACAGCATGGGTGGCGGCATTGCCTTCGCCTACGGCGTTCAGTACCCGGATGAATATGACCTGATGGTGTTGTCCGGACCGGCGATCGCCGCCCACACCGGAGTCTCCAAGGCCAAGGCGCTGATCGGCAAGGCGGTCGGTTCGATCCTGCCGGACCTGCCGATCGAGTCGATCGACGCCGATCTGGTCTCCCGCGACCCGAAGGTGGTCGCCGACTACAAGGCCGACCCGTTGGTGTACCGCGGCAAGATCCCGGCAGGTATCGGTAAGGCGCTGCTGCTGGTGGGCGAGACCATGCGCAACCGTGCTCCCGGTATCACCGCCCCGCTGCTGGTGGTCCATGGCGAGGACGACCAGTTGGTGGCCGCCGAGGGCAGCCGGCGACTGGTGGCGTGCGTGGGTTCGCGCGACTGCGAACTCAAGGTGTATCCGGAGCTCTACCACGAGGTGTTCAACGAGCCCGAGCGTGACCGCGTCCTCGATGACGTCGTCGGCTGGATCCAGGCCCGGTTGTGATCCGGCGGCTGCTCGCCGGGTTGGTGGTCGTGATGGCGGCCTCGGCATTGCTGGTCGGCTGCGACCGGCAGAGCGTGGCGCAGCGGGTCTGGGTCGACGAGGAGGTGAGCTTCGTCGCCGACGGACTGACGCTGCACGGCACCTATCGCCACCTCACCGGGGACGCCGCGGGCCCGGCCGCGCTGCTCATCTCCGAGAGCGGAGCCACCGATCGCAACGGCGACAACAATGTGGCCGGCGCGATCGGGAACATGCGTCAGCTCGCCGAGTTCCTGTCCGACCAGGGTGTGGCGACCCTGCGGTACGACAAGGTGGGAACCGGCGCCACCGGTCTGGGCCCGTTCGCGGACCGGCGGGCCGATGTCGGCAGCGCCGTCTACACCGCCGGTGCCAAGGCGGCGTTGCGGTTCTTGGCCGGGCAGTCCGCGACGGATGGCGGCCGCATCTCGGTATATGCGTTGGGGGAGGGCACCGTGCACGCCATGTCGCTGGCTGGCGACACCTCGCCGGGCACGCCGCGGATCCACTCCCTGGGGCTGCTGCAACCTCTTTCGGCACGGTATCTCGATCTGATCGGCAGCCGCGTCAGCGCCGAGATGACGGCGGCCGTGCGCACCGGGACCAAGACCCGGCAGCAGGCCGACCGGGTGCTCGCCGCCTGGCGCGACGCGGTTGTCCAGGTCCGTAGCACCGGATCGGCCCCGACGTCGCTGCCCGACGGTCTCGGTGCGATCGTCAACCCGGGCAACGCCAAGGCGGTCGCCGAGGCCGACGCCATCGACCCGCTGGAGTTGGCCGCGCGCGTCCCGGCCGGGACCCCGGTCCTGCTCACCTGCTCGGATGCCGACGGCCAGGCCGACTGCACCGGTATGGCGGCGTTGACCGGGGCGCTGGCACAGACCGACCTCGAGGTCGTCGAACTCAAGGGTGTCAGTCATGTGCTGCGGGACGACCCGACCGACAACGTGGCCAACTATGCGAAACCGGGTCCGCTGTCGCCGCAACTCACCGAGGCGCTGAGCCGGTTCGCCTCCGAGTAGCGCACTAGGGTTGAGATCGTGTTGTGGACTCCCGCCCTGTGGATGAATCGGCCGGTGGGGACAACCCTCCGGTCGGCCCACCCGGTCCGGCGGGATCGTCGGCCCCGTCGCCTAGCGTGACGCTCATGACCTCCGATGACAGGATGCTGGCCCGGATCGCCGCACTGCTGCGCCAGGCCGAAGGCACCGATAACGCCCACGAGGCCGAGGCGTTCATGGCTGCGGCCCAGCGGCTGGCCACGGCAACGTCGATCGACCTCGCGGTGGCCCGCTCACACTCGGCCACCCGCACCGCCGCGCAGCAGCCGACCCAGCGAACCATCACCATCGGCGAGCCGGGGTCGCGCGGACTGCGCACCTATGTGCAGCTCTTTGCCGGCATCGCCGCGGCCAATGACGTGCGGTGCGATGTGGCGTCGAACTCGACGTTCGTCTACGCCTACGGGTTCGCCGAGGACATCGACACCAGCCATGCCCTGTACGCCAGCCTGGTCGTGCAGATGGTGCGGTCCTGCGATGCGTATCTGGCCACCGGGGCGCACCGCCCCACCCCGACCATCACGGCCAGGCTGAACTTCCAACTCGCGTTCGGCGCCCGGGTGGCACAACGGCTCTCCGAGGCCCGCGACGAGGCCCGCCGCGAGGCGACCCAATCCCGCGTGGCCGCGCCGGGCACCGCACTCGCGTTGCGCAACAAGGAAGTCGAATTGCGCGACCACTACCGCACGGCATCCAAGGCCCGCGGTACCTGGCGCGCCAGCAGTGCCACGGCGGGCTACTCGTCGGCGGCCCGCCGGGCGGGGGACCGCGCCGGCAGGCAGGCCCGGCTGGGGGCCAGTCCGGAGCTACCCGGAACGCGGGCCCGGCTGTCGAGGTGACCGCGCGCGACGGCCAACGGTCCCGGGTCTACGCGGCAGAGGAGTTTGTTCGCACCCTTTTCGACCGCGCCGCTCAACACAATTCGCGCTCCATCGAATTCTTCGGCGAGTCGATCACCCTTCCCGCGGAGGCGCGGTTCGGATCGGTGGCGTCGGTTCAACGCTATGTCGATCAGGTTCTGGCATTACCCGCCGTTATCGACATCCGGCCTGATCCCGGACCCATCGCGGTCCGCTCCCGACGGTCGGCGACGGCTGCGCACTACGAGACCGCCGGTACAGCCGGGGTGATCGCAGTGGCGGATCGTCTCAGCGCGGACTGGGCGTTGCGCGAGTTGGTGATCCTGCACGAACTCGCACACCATCTGTGCGGCCCGGACGGACCTGCCCATGGACCCCGCTTCACCGCGACGTTCTGCGCGCTGGCCGCGGCCGTGATGGGACCCGAGGCCGGACATGTGCTGCGGGTCGTCTACGCCAAACAGGGCGTGCGGTAGGAGCACCGGGCGGCGCTACTGTGAGGGGCGTGGACACGATCGGCCCGGATGACTGGCTTGCCACCGACGCTCTTCTCGACCGGTTGCTGCTCGGCGAGGACTCTGCTCTGAGCGATGCGCTGGCCGACTCCGAAGCCGCTGGCCTGCCGCCGATCGAGGTCTCGGCGCAGAGCGCCCGGATGCTGTACCTGCTGACGAAGATCAGCGGCGCGCGTCGGGTTCTGGAGATCGGCACACTCGGTGGCTACAGCACCATCTGTCTGGCCCGCGGGGTCGGGGCTGACGGCAGCGTGGTCACCCTGGAGTCCCGGCAACGTCACGCCGATATCGCCAACGGCAACCTGCGCCGGGCCGGGGTCGCCGACCGGGTCGAGATCGTGGTCGGCCCCGCGCTGGACACCCTGCCCGGTATCAGCGGGGATTTCGACCTGGTGTTCATCGACGCCGATAAGGAGAACAACGCCGCCTACGTCCGCCACGCCATCAGACTCGGACGCCCGGGAACGGTGATCGTGGTGGACAACGCCGTGCGCGCCGGCCGAATCGTGGCGCCCGGCTCCGATGACCATCAGGCCCGCGGGGTACGCGACATGTTGGAACTCGTCGGAGCCGACCCTGGCTTGGAAGCCGCGGCGATTCAGACCGTCGGCACCAAGGGGTGGGACGGGTTCGTCATCGCCCGGGTCAGGTAACCGGCTCGGCTGCCGGGGGATCCTGGCTCATCAGGGGTGCCGCTTCGGTTCGTCGGCGACGGGCGGCCTGTGGGGTGGCCGCCCTGGCCAGAAGTGCGGCCACCACCGCCCCGGTACCGGCGATCAGGATTGTGATCGACCACCACGTGAGCGCGTCGGTGCCGGCCAGCACATAGTGGGCGGTCGCCAACGGCCATGCTGCATAAGCGCATACGTGCGCGCGTGGAAACCAGCGTCGGGGGTACCGACCGCGCAGCCGGCCCAGCAGCCACACCGCCAGGATCAACCACAAGGCGGCGGTGCCCAGCGCCACCGGCAGCGGGCGCCACGACGCGGTGAACGGCACCAG
>JBFYOR010000318.1:0-9759 GCA_041303695.1 Mycobacterium sp.
TGCAGGACCGGGTGATCGTGCCGGAGTACAACTTCATGCTGTTCGGAGCGGCTTTTTATCACGACCGGTATCGCAAGACCGAAGACGGCTGGAAGATCTGCGCGACCGGATACGACCGGACCTATGAGGCCACCCAGTCGCTAGAAGGCCTGAACTTCAAGCTGAAGCCGGGTTCCGCGCTGGCCTGACTACTGCGCGATCGCAATCACCGCGCCGGGCTGCAGCCACTGGATGACCCTGACCAGGGTGGCGTCGTCAAGTGCCACGCAACCCGCGGTGGGGCTGCCGTTGGAGGTGTGGACGAAGAACGCACCGCCGTTGCCGGGGACGCGCTCCTTATTCACGCCCATCACGATCGCGTGCGCGTACGCCGGGATGTGGAGGTTCTCGGTGCCACTGGCGGGCGAGGTGTCGAACGGGCAGTCGGCCTGCTTGCAGACCTGCATGGTGTTGTAGGTGGGGCCATCGGCCGACCACCAGTAGTCCGGCGTGGTCTGGTAATACTTCAGCCCGCCGCCGGGGTTCGGCTCGGTGCCGAAGGCGAAGTCGAGACTGTAGACGCCCATCGGGGTGGCCGGGATCGTGTCTCGCGCCCGGGGCGCCAGACCGGCCGAGCCGAGGAATACCGGGATGCCGGCGGCGGCCGGCTGCCAGCCGGTGGCACCACGCTGCCAGACGTCCATCATCCCCTTCGATCCGCCGGTGCCGACGACGGACAGCACCTGGGCGGCGTTGCCGACCTGGGCCTGGAACCACGGCGGCTGCGCAGAACCGGGCGGTGCCGACGAGATGGCCACGACCGCCGCGCTGAGCGCAGCGCTGAGGGCGAGCAGGACTCGGCGCATCCGCTCATCGTCCACGCGGCCTTCCGCGGGGGTCAAGTCAAGGTTGAGCCACAGTCTGATGTGCACCGGCTAACGGGCCGCCGGCTACATCGCCGCCGGCCGCTGCCACCACGGCGAGGCAACGGCTTCATCCCCGTTGAACAGCGGCTTCGTCCGAGGTGACCGGGACCAAGCGATCGGTGAATAGCGCTGCGGCAAACCCCTGACTAGCATCCGGATCATGTCGCAGGCACTGTGCGGGCAGTCGCCCGCGCGCGGGGCGGGGCACTCCCGTGCGTGATCTGCCCGGTGGACAATGGTCACCGCTGTTGATCGGCCACCAGTGGCCGGGTTCTGATTCGCTGGCCGCCCTCGCCGCGGCCGCGGCAAACCGGGCTGCGACGGCGGACGCGCACAACAGCTATGCGGAATCGCTGCGGGCCATCAGAATGGGAGTGCTGGCCGACCAGCAGGGCATTGCCGCCGACTCGGCCAGACACGCATTCGAGGCCGGAGAGCAGTCTGCGCGGGGCGTCGTCGAGCACAACGAGACCAGCCGGGATGCCTACCGGTGGGCGCACCGCTACGTCGCGGAGTTACGTTCCGCCCTCGGCGACATCGCCCGCAGTGGCAACATCGAGATTCGGCAGGTGCTGGATTCCCAGCGGCCACCGGCCGACAAGATCAGCGCGATCGTGAGCACTATCGCTGCCGCGCAGACGCAGGCCAACACGAAGGCGGCCGAGTGCAGCGCCAACGTCCTCGCGGCTATCGAGGCGACGCTGGGAGCGGCACAGTCCGGCCTCTCCGCACGCGAGTTCACCAGTGCCAACGGGGTTGATCTGCTGTCGGCGTTCCGGTCGCCCAGTACCGAAGGCCTGCACCGCCAGGTCGAGGCGGCAATGGCAGAAACCGGCTCACCGCCGGGCACCGTTACCGGGGAGCCACCTGCCGCACCGGCGAGCGTGTCCCCCCGTCCGGTCCCGACGGTCTCGACGGGTGAATCGACCAGTGCGGGAGCGGCTCCCACCGGCGCAGGAGCCCAACCCGCGGCCGGCCCCGGCCCGAATCAGCCCACCGAGGCCACCCCTGCCCACCGCGCCGCCACGGCCGGCATTGAGGCCCTCGCCGCCGGTTTTGACCTCACCGGAGTCCGGCCCGCGATCGCCGAGCCCGCCGCCGCACCAGGCGGTGAAACACCGGAAGGCCCATCGGCATCACCGCCCAACCAGGTCATGGCCCCGGCGCCGGCACCGCCCGCCGACGGGCTCCCGACCGTCTTCGCCCCGGTCGTCGCGGCCGGCGTTGCGCCGAGCGCGCCACCGGTCCCGATGACCGTCGGTGCAGCCGCACCCAGCCTGCCGGCTTACGGATCGGACCTGAGACCGCCTACGACTGGGCCGGCGCCGCACCTCGTGCCAGCGGCGGCCCCAGGTTCTGCATCCGTCGGTACAGCCGGCACATCCACACCCACCGGTGCGCCGGTCGTGGTTCGCCGTGGGCCGGGTTCCACGGCAGCACAGACCCTCACGGCTGCCGGGGCCGCCACTGGCGGTGAGCCATCAGTTGCCGCGATACCCGGGTCGCGACCCGAGAGCCGGCTTCGCCGGCTGCTCGGCTCCGTAGCCCGTCAGCAGCCCCAGTTATGCTGGGCGGTAGGGGATTTGCAAGATGGCAGCACCCTGCTGGTCACTGACCTAGCGGGTGGCTGGATACCGCCGGGGATCGCCATTCCGGCCGGAGTGCGTCTCCTGCAACCACGCGGTCGTACCGGCGATATTGCGACTCTGCTCGGGCCGGCGACACCCACCGCCGCATACCAGCCAGGACAGCCGCTTCCCGCTGCCGACGAGGAATCGATGGAAATCTCCGGGCAGATCTGGCAGACCACCGAAGTCGATGACCTCGGCTGGCGACTCGCCAAGGCGACGAAATGGCGAGACGGGTTGCCCCGGCTCGCTCACACCATGGCCAAGGCGGCCTCCGCGCGATCCGGCTACCTCGGCTCCGAAATCACGCTGCTCCGCGAGCATCTCGGCTCCGCTGCCAGCACGGCCATGAGCAGGTATCCAGATTCGGTGAGTGCCGCGGATCTCGGCAACTGGCAGCTGCTGGCGGCCACCGAGGCCATGATCCTCGGCGACATGCACCGTGCCAATTACCATTTCGCCTGGTTCCTGGCTCATGCCGGGGCACCGCAGACAGCGGGCACCCGATGACCGGCGGCCACCTGCACGCCAATGTCGAGCAGTACCTGCAAGCGGCAGCGATGAACACCGCACCTCCGCCAATCTCCTCCGATCCGCTCGTCACCGGCACCGCGCCGATCGAACAGATCCTGCGAATGCTCGGCCTGGCGGCGAATTCGACTGATGCGCAGGACAACTCCGACGGCATCACCGAATACGAAAGGCGTGAGGCGCTGGCTACCGAAGCGGCCGAGATGTTCGCCGCCCAGGACGGGCAGGCCGCGGTGGGACTCGACGGAGTCGGCACCGGTGACCAGCTTGCCGCGATGACCCAGCAATTACCCCAGGCGGCCGCCGGTATCGCCGCTGCCCTTGCCGGCGCCCTCGGCGGCGCTCTGCAACCGCTCGCCCAGATCCCCCAGCAGATCGCTCAGGGCGCACAGCAAGTCCTGCAGGCGGTGGGATCTCCGACGGATCCGGTCGGCGATGCGGAAGCACTGCTCGACGACCCGGGACTGGGTACTGAGCCGTGGCTGGACGAATTCGGCTCCAGCTCAGACGATGTCGCGGAGTTTGACGGTTTTGACGGTTCCGATTTCGAGGTCAGACCCGGCGGCGGATCCGCTGGCGACGGCGGCGCCGGTGGTCCGGGAGGCACCGCTGCCGTCCCGATGCTGGGCCCACCTCCGGTCCCGCCGGCGAGCACGGCACCGTCCTCGGCACCGCTTCCTCCGGTCCCGGCGCCGAAAGCCCCCGCGGTCGGCGCCACACACGGCCCGGGTATCGCCGGAATGCCGATGGTTCCGCCCGGCGCGGTGGGGGCCGCGGCAGGTGCCGACAAGGACGCCAAGACCGAGACCAAACGTGTCTCGGTGCCGCCGGTCCGCAACGGCGCACCGGTTCAGGGTCGGCTCATACCCGGACCGGCACTGCCGGCCGTCACCAAGAAGATGGAGGGAAGGCCGGTCACCACCCGTCGGATCGCCGCACCCGAGGGTAAGCCCGACGGCGACCGGCCGGCGGCGGACCCCAAGTCGGAGTCCTGACCGCGGCGCGATCGAGGATGTGCACCACAGGCTGATTAGTGGGGCTAACATCATCGACGGTGCAGGGCAGGCCGCCGGGCCCGCCCGGAAAGGCCGGTCGATCGATGACCTCCGACGTCGAGATGCCCATCCCGATGCCCGATGTGCCCGGTGCCGACGCGGATTCGGCCGGCCTGCCAGACCGTTCCGATCTGACCACGTTCCAGCGCATGGTGGTCGATTCCTCGGCCCTTGCCGACATCGGTCTGCGCACCGCCATCTCCACCGTGGTCGGGGCCGCCGTGGCGCCAACCATCCTCACCACCGCGTTGCGCCGTTCCGAAGCGCGGCGTGAACGCCAGAACATCGCCTTCTACGTCGACCTCGCGGCACACCGCGACCCCGACCGGTCATTCCCGGCCCCGACCGCGGTGCCCGACATCTCCTCCCGCGCGGCAAATCCGATCGCGGAGTACATCGCCCACGGCAACGTTCACAACGGGTCGTTCGCCAGCACCTTCGAGCCGGCCAATCCAGCGCTGCGCGAACAGTGGCACCGGTTGAAGCGCAACAACATCGTCCGGTTCCAGCATTGGCGCCACGACGACGGACCGCGCCCCACCCTCTGCGTCATCCACGGTTTCATGGGCTCGCCGTATCTGGTGAACGGGTTGTTCTTCTCGTTGCCCTGGTTCTACCGCTCCGGCTACGACGTGCTGCTGTACACGCTGCCGTTCCACGGCCGCCGCGCGGAGAACCTGTCCCCCTTCAGCGGCTACGGCTTCTTCGCCAACGGGATGAGCGGCTTCGCCGAAGCGATGGGTCAGGCGGTCTACGACTTCCGCACCATTCTGAACTGGTTGCGCCACAACGGCGTCGACCGGATCGCCCTCACCGGCCTTTCGCTGGGTGGGTACACCTCCGCCCTGGTCGCCTCCGTGGACGACCGGCTTGAAGCCGTCATTCCCAACGTCCCGCTGGTCACCCCGCAGTCGGCGTTCGACGACTGGTGGCCGGTGAACAAGGTGGTACAGCTGACCCGGATCGTCGGCGGGATGAGCCGCGAGGAGGCCTACTCGAGCTTCGCCTACCACTCCCCGCTGAACTATCGGCCGCTGGTTCCCAAGGATCGCCGCCTCATCATCACCGGACTCGGCGATCGGCTCGCTCCCCCGGAGCACGCCGTCGCGCTGTGGGAGCACTGGGACCGCTGTGCGCTGCACTGGTTCCCCGGAAACCACATCCTGCACGTCAGTCAGCCTGAGTACCTGCGTCGGACCAACCGGTTCCTGCGACCGCTGATGTTCGACTAATTCTCAGACCAGTGGGCGCCCGGTACGCATCCGCCAGTTCACATCGTGTAGCAGCACATTGAACGGGAAGTTCCTCGCGAACGACGGAGCAACGCTGTTGCCCAGCCGTATCGCAGTCGTCAGTGCGTCGAATTCACGCTGCTTGCTGCGGTTCCAGTCCAGCTTCATCTCGTCACGGAACCGTTGCGGCAGAAAGCCGGTGGTGATCAGCAGTGCGACGCTCTCGTTGAGTGACTGCAGCGGTCCGGGCATGCGCAGCGGTCCCACTCGAGCCACCGCGATGGGATAGAGGAAGTCGCGGATGGTGTCGTCGATGTGGATCTTCTCCAGCGACTCATCCCAGTATTTGTCGAAGGCGGGCCGGTCGGCGGGCCACATCTCCGGGCGCATCTGCAGCATGGTGCCCAACGCCATGCTGTCGCGGTAATGCTGATCGGCGGTCTCGTCGTCCATTTCGCCGATGAAGATGCGTCGGACGTCGACCCCGCCTTTGTAGAGACAGGCCGCCACCCACAGTTGCAGATCGGGGTCCATCGCGTTGTACTGCACCGGGCTGTCCTCGGTGGACACGACCTGGGCGTGCGCCCGGGTCACCGCCTTGCGGTAGGCCTTGCGCTGCGCCGGGGTACCGCGGGTGGCGACGGCGAGGTAGGTGAAGGTGGTCCTGGCCCGTTTGATCGGGTGGCGGTCAATGCGTCCGCTCTCAACGCGGCTCTCCTTGACTCCGTAGCCGACCCCGGGTCGGCCCAGTTGCATGATGACGTTGGCAGGGCCGGCCAGCAGGGCGATCCCCGGAATCCCGTCGGCGACGGTCCCCGGGCGGGTCAGCCGCTGCAGCAGACTTCGGGCGGCCGGGGGTCCGGACGACTCGCTGACCGGACGGTCGGCCAGGCTGACGGATTCACGGAAGGCCACACCGATCCCCTCGCTGGAAATCTGAGAACGCTTGTTTCCCGATATTGTGCCAGCCCGGCCACCCAGACCATCAGCACCTGGCTGGCCGGTGACATCACCGTTTCCGCCGGTGAACTCGTCGACCAACTCAGTGCGATCGTGGACGCCTTCGGGGAGTCGAGTCTGTTCCGGGACTGAGAGGTCGGGAACCAACAGGGCCGGCATGTGGGCCGACGGGCTCATCATGTCAGCTGGAGCGGCCCTGGTGATGGCTCTGCGGGGCTGCTCCCAGCCCTGACGGGAGGGCGAAGAACGGGGAGTACCCTCGGTCCCAACCCACCGGTTAATCGGCAATTGACGACAGTGAAGGCAACCGAAACATGCCCATCGCGATCACATCCGAGCATCAGGATCTGGCCGAGTCTGTGCGCGCCCTGGTGCGACGCATCGCACCCGCCGAGTTCCTGCACGCGACGCTGGAAACCCCACTGGAAAGCCCGCCGCCGTACTGGCGGGCGGCCGCCGAACAGGGACTGCACGGCCTTCACCTGCCCGAGTCGGTCGGCGGCCAGGGGTTCGGCCTGCTGGAACTGGCCATCGCGATCGCCGAGTTCGGCTACGGCGCCGTGCCCGGACCTTATGTGCCGTCTGCCGTGGCCAGTGCCCTGATCGCCGCCCACGATCCGGACACCAAACTGTTGGCCGAACTGGCGGCCGGTGAAACCATCGCCGCCTTCGCAATCGAGTCCGACCTGACCGCCACCCGCCAGAACGGCACGGTGGTGATCCGCGGCGAGGCCCGCTCGGTTCCCTCCGCCGCTGAGGCCTCGGTGCTCGTCCTGCCGGTGGCGATCGACAGCGGTATCGAGTGGGTGGTTCTCGATGCCGGGCAGTTGGAGATCGAGGCGCTGCGCTCGGTGGATGCCCTGCGGCCGGTGGCGCACGTGCGGGCCAACGGAATAGAGGTCGGTGCCGAGCGGCTGCTGTCAGGGGTCTCGCAGGCCGCCGGCCGCGCGATCGTCACGACGTTGTTGTCGGCTGAGGCGGTGGGCCTGGCCCGCTGGGCCACCGATACCGCTTCGGAGTACGCGAAGATCCGCGAGCAGTTCGGTCGCCCGATCGGTCAGTTCCAGGCCATCAAGCACAAATGCGCCGGGATGATCGCCACCACCGAGCGCGCCACCGCGGCAGTGTGGGATGCGGCCCGGGCGATCGACGAGGCGGCCGAGAGCGGCCGGGACGCGGGAAAATGGGACAACGAGTCCACCCACTACGAGTTCGCCGCCGCGGTGGCCGCCACCCTGGCTCCCGCCGCCGCCCAGCACTGCGCCCAGGACTGCATCCAGGTGCACGGCGGAATCGGCTTCACCTGGGAACACGACACCAACGTCTACTACCGGCACACCCTGGGCCTGGTCGCGGCATTCGGCCGGTCGACGGAGTACCCCCAGCGGGTGTTCGACACCGCGACGACCACCGGAATGCGTCCACTGGACATCGACCTCGATCCGGACACCGAGAAGGTGCGCGACGATATCCGCGCCGAAGTGGCTGCGCTGAAAGCCATTCCAGGCGAGGAGCGGACGACGGCGATCGCCGAGGGCGGCTGGGTGCTGCCGTACCTGCCGCCGCCGTGGGGCCGCGCCGCCACCCCGGTGGAGCAGATCATCATCTCCCAGGAGTTCAACACCGGACGGGTCAAACGGCCCAACATGGGTATCGCCGCCTGGCTGATCCCGTCGATCGTGGCCTACGGCACCGAGGGGCAGAAGCAGCGCTTCCTTCCCCCGACATTCCGCGGCGAGATGATCTGGTGCCAGCTGTTCTCCGAGCCGGGTGCCGGTTCGGATCTGGCCAGCCTGACCACCAAGGCAACCAAGGTCGACGGCGGTTGGCGTATCACCGGCCAGAAGATCTGGACCACCGCGGCACAGTTCTCCCAGTGGGGTGCGCTGCTGGCCCGAACCAATCCGGACGCCCCGAAACATGCCGGCATCAGCTACTTCCTGCTGGATATGAGCAGTCCCGGCGTGGAGGTCAAGCCACTGCGGGAACTGACCGGCAACGCGCTGTTCAACACCGTCTACATCGACGACGTCTTCGTACCCGATGAACTGGTGCTGGGTCAGGTGGATCAGGGCTGGGAGGTCAGCCGCAATACGCTGACCGCGGAACGGGTTTCGATCGGCAGCGACGAGCCGTGGTTCCTACCGAGCCTGACCCGGTTCGTCGAGTTCGTCGGCGCCGGCCACTTCGACCAGATCGGCCATCACCGCGCCGGTGAGCTGATCGCCGAGGGGCACGCCGCGAAGCTGATGAACCTGCGCTCCACCCTGCTCACCCTGGCCGGCGGCGATGCCATGCCGTCGGCGGCGATCTCCAAGCTGCTGTCGATGCGCACCGGTCAGGGTTATGCCGAGTTCGCCGTGTCATCCTTCGGGATCGACGGCGCGATCTGGGAAGAGGATTCGCTGGAGGGCAAGTGGGCTGAGTTCCTGCTCGCCAGCCGGGCGACGACGATCTACGGCGGTACCTCGGAGGTCCAGCTGAACATCATCGCCGAGCGCCTGCTCGGGCTGCCCCGGGATCCCTAACCCCACGCCTCTCCCGCGAGCAGACGCGTACGACCCATAAATCCCGGCGTGTCGCGACCTTGAGTGTCTGCTCGCGGTAGGAGAGGAATGGACTAGTGGATCTCGATCTGGCGCAATTCCCGCTTGAGGATCTTGCCGGTGGGGTTGCGCGGCAACTCCGCCAGGAAGATGACCTCGCGCGGAACCTTGTAGCGGGCAAGGTGATCGCGGACATACTCCTTGATGGTCTCCTCGGTGGTCTCGACGCCCTCCTTCAGGACCACGAAGGCGCGCAACCGCTGGCCGAAGTCCTTGTCCTCCACCCCGAGTGCGGTCGCCTCGATGACGTCGGGATGCCCGCTGATGAGGTCCTCCACCTCAGCGGGAAACACGTTCTCCCCGCCCGAGACGATCATCTCGTCATCGCGGCCGCTGACGTAGAGAAGCCGGTGCTCATCGAAGTAGCCGACGTCGCCGGAGGACATCAGGCCGTCGATGACTTCCTTGTTGCCGCCACCGGTGTAACCCTCGAACGGGAAGAAGTTGCCGACGAAGATGCGCCCGACCTGCCCCTGCGGCAACTGTTTGCCGTGCTCGTCGAGGATCCTGACCCGGACCCCCTTGATCAGCGGCCCCACCGTGGCCGGGTTCTTCTTCAGATCCCGTGGCCGGGCGATGGAGACGAACGCGATCTCGGTGGACCCGTAGAGGTTGTAGACGACCGGCCCGATGGCCTTCATGGCCCGGGTGGCCAACTCCGCACCGAGCTGCGAGCCGGAGACGAAGACGATCCGCAGCGACGACAGGTCCGGCTTCCGATCCATCTTCTCCAGCGCGTCGAGCATGCGGGAAAGCATCACCGGCACAACGACGATGGCGGTCACACCATGCTTGGCAACATCCTCGAGCACGGTGGCGGGCTTGAACCGGCGATGCAGGAC